>CALMWJ010000298.1 GCA_937873525.1 uncultured Peptococcaceae bacterium
GTTTTTGCAACTATATATATATTTATTTTTATGTTATGTAGATATAATATTTCGTCATATTGGTGATTGCATATCATTTTTGTGACCTTGTGTGTGCGCGTGGGGTTGCGGAATGGAATCATGATGTTGTTTTTTGTGCTTTATTATATACATGAAGATTGATGTTTTTGCGTTGACAAAGGGTAGGCTTTGAAATATACTTTGTCTAACAGTACTCGACGCGCCTCTCAACGATGCGTACCACGTCGAGTCATTTTATTATAAACCGTTTGCACGGCTGTAAGCATTGCTCGCAAATGTTTCTCCGCTCTCCGATATGCGGAGCTCAAAAAAAGCATCGGGTTCAAATGTTTCTCCGCACACCGAGATGCGGAGCTCAAACAAGTCGTCGGTCGCAAATGTACCAGGGTCCTATCACGCGATAGGACCCTGGTTTTTTATTCCATACGGTAACAGTGAAAACCCGCTGCTATTCCGCATTCCGCCGCCCCTCGGCATAATTTGCCAGATTCCTCAGCACCAGCTGATACAGCCGCTCGTCGGCCCTATCCGAGGCGTAGGCGTTGTGTGGCGTAATGATCAGGTTGTCCAGCTTCCACAGGGGGCTGCTTGGAAGCAGGGGTTCCGCTTCAAACACATCCAGAGCCGCCCCCAGCAATTTGCCCCGGTCCAGAGCCCTGGCCAGGGCTGGTTCATCAAGGACGCCGCCCCGGGCCACATTGATCAGGATGCTGTCCTCCTTCATCTTTCCCAGCCGCTCGGCGTTGATCAGATGACGCGTTTCCCCGTCGTAGGGCAGGGCCAGGATCAGAATATCGCACGCCGGCAGAAGCGCGTCGATTTCTTCGATGCCATGCACAGAGTCCGCACGATCATGGTCCGCGCCGCTGGCCGGATGCCGTTTCACCGCCATTACCTGCACTCCAAAGGCCTTCAGGCGCCGGGCAATTTCCTGACCGATGCCCCCAAATCCCAGGATCAGCGCCCTCTTGCCGGAGAGCTCCGGCAGCAGGTATTGCTTTTTCCATTGCCGGTCGCTTTGCGCTCTGTAAAATTCCCTGGAGCGCTTGTAAAGCTCCAGGATCTTCAAAATCGTCCATTCTGCCACCGGGGTGCTGTAGATCCCCGCAGCATTTTCCAGGCGGATGCCGCGTTCACGGACCCTTTCCTGGGGGATGCGGTCCAGGCCTGTACTGGTAGCCTGGATGAATTTCAGATTTTTGAACAGGCTGAGGTCATGGTGCAGGAACAGGCTGTTGCAGACCAAGGCCTCTGCCTCCTCCGCCCCTTCCGGCAACGGCCCTCGCTCCTCCTGCATCCACAGGAGCTGATAACCCAATGCTTCAAATTGATCGAGTTCTTCTTTTGCAAGATGCAAAGCGCCCGTGATCAGCAGTTTCATTTCGCGGCCTCCTCCCGCTTGCGGATTTTTTCGACGATAGCCGCCACCTTCCTTTGGACGATCCAGCGGTTCTCTTCGAAAAAGGCGGCATCTTTGGTTTCCAGGTTGTTTTCATAATCCCGGATGGCCTCCACCCCTTGCTGGAATTCTTCCCTGCAGGCTTCCATGGCATTGCCGGCACGGAGTGTGAAAAAGCTCCTGGAAAGGATCACCATGCCAGAGCCCAACCGGACATGCTCGGCAAGGATGTGCTCCGCAGGCAGGTCTCCCTGGCCGATGCGGGCGATGCCGCCAAAGCCGTAGGGGATGCCGGCAGCCCGGAAACGGCGGCAAAGCATTTCCACCGTGCCGTCGCTGAGCAGCTCGAACATGAATTTCATGTTGCAGCCGATGTGCAAATCATTGAGGCCGATGTGGATCATGTCGATTCCCGGCAGAGCCAGAATCTCTTCCATATGCTCCACCGCTTCCACCGTTTCCCATAAAAGGCAGGTCTGAGCCCGCCCACCCACGGTTTGCAGAAAGGCCGCCACCTCCCTGGGGGTTTTGAAATAGGGCAGCATAAGGATGTCCGCCCCGGCGGCGATGACCTGGTCCACCTCTTCCCGGGAATGTTCGTGGATAGGGTTGACCCGCACCAGCAGCTTGGCCCGGGTCAGGGCGCCGCGGATCCGCAGCACATCCTCCAGGGTGTGCCGGGAGATCACGCTATTGCGATTGCACTGCCGTTCCTCCTTGCCGAGGATCTCCAGATCCACCACCACGTATTCCACCCCGCAGGCTTCAGCGATTCTAGCCACCTCGGCCTGGTTGGTAATGAACAAAAATTTCAAGGGCATAGGCTTTGCACCTGCTTCTTTGCGGTTTTTTCAGGGTCAGGAAGGGGGCTGCCGGGCCTTGTCTTATGGAACGGCTGTGGATTTGTCTGGTTATTTGGCAGTGAGCTCAGCCTGCTGCGCCGTCCATTGGGCCAGGAGGGCTTCCAGTTCAGGGGTGGGGGTGACGGTTTCCAGTTTATTTGTGCAGGCCGCCTCCATTTCGCCCGGAATGGCCAAGCCTCTTTGGAGCCATTGTTCAAGCTGCTTCTGCCGCTCGGTGTCATCGACTTTGTCGGTCTGGCCGAACCATTGAATGGCGTTCTGAATCGTGCGGCCTTTGAATTCCCAGAGTATTGCTTCCAGGGGCTTCAAGGCCGTGATGCGGATTTCGGTTTCGTAGGCTTTTTCCCACTGGGCACTTTTCCGGTAATAATCCGAGAGCTTTTCCAAGGGGATGTAGTTATGGTCAGCCTGCTGCCGCGCCTCTTCTGCCAGCCGGTT
>CALMWJ010000299.1 GCA_937873525.1 uncultured Peptococcaceae bacterium
GCCGGTTTGGGTGCCGGCTTAAATGCAGGTTTTTGCTCTGTCCGCTGCTCAGGTCTGGGCTCCGGTTTTGTTTCCCGCATATCCTCCAGCTTGCGGCGGCTGGGCGGGCGTTTCTCCCAGAGGTCCGTAGAGATTTTCGGCGTCTCCGACAATTCGAAGGGTTTCAGCTGGATCGGCTTCCGTGCCGGTGCTTTATCCACCCCGCTGTAAGCGGAGCGGGTGAAATCCGAATAGGCGAGACCACCCTTTCCGTCCTCAGCCAGGGCGTCTTCTAATTTGATTTTGGCGGGCTGGGGCCGGTCCGTTCTCCCGGGACGCTCGATTTTGAAGGGTTGCTCGGCTTTGGATGGCTCCGCCTTGGCTTCCGGTTTCACGGGCTGATCCGTCATCGCCGCTTTTTCGGGCTTTGCCGGCCTTTCAGCACGCATCGGCTTTTCGGGGCGAACCGGTTTTTCCGGTCTGGAGGCTCTCTCCGGCCGCACCGGCGCCTTAGGCCGTTCCAGGCCTTTGGGTTTCATCGGCTGCGGGGCCGCGGCCGCTCTGGGCAGATCATAGGACTTGGGATAGGTCGCCGCCTCCGGAATCACTTTGCCAATCAGCTTCTGAATGTCCTTCAGGTAGGCCCGTTCCTCTTGGTCGCAGAAGGAAAAGGCGATTCCGCTGAGGCCGGCCCGGCCGGTTCGGCCGATCCGGTGCACATAGGTCTCAGGTATATTGGGCAAGTCATAATTCACCACATGGGATAATTCTTCGATGTCCAGGCCCCGGGCTGCGATGTCCGTGGCCACCAGGACCCGGATCCGGCCGTCCTTGAAGCTTTTCAAGGCCGCCTGGCGGGCATTCTGGGATTTGTTGCCGTGGATGGCGGCTGCCTGCAATCCGGCCTTCAGCAATTGCCGGACCACCTTATCCGCACCGTGCTTGGTCCGGGTAAAGACCAGCGCTGAAAGGATGCCCGGATCCTCCAGCAGCTTGGCCAAAAGCGCGGATTTATTTTCTTTTTCAACAAAATAGATGGTCTGCTGGATCGCGTCCACCGTGGAGGACACCGGATCCACCTCCACCGTCACCGGATTTTTGAGCAAGGTGTGGATCATTTTCACGATCTCCGGCGGCATGGTGGCGGAAAACAGCAGGGTTTGCTTTTTCGCAGGGGTGTGGGAAATGACTTTTTTCACATCGTGGATGAAGCCCATGTCCAGCATCCGGTCGGCTTCGTCCAGAACGAAGATTTCCAGGAACCTTAAATCGATGTATTTCTGCTGGATCAGGTCGTTGAGCCGTCCCGGGGTGGCCACCAGGATGTCCACCCCTTGCTTGAGGCTTTCCACCTGAGGATTCTGGGACACGCCGCCAAAGACAATGCCGATGCGCAGTCCGGTATGCCGGCCGTAGGCCCGCAGGTTTTCGTAGATCTGCAGGGCCAACTCCCGGGTGGGCGTCAGGATCAGCCCCCGGATGGGCCGGGTGCCGGCGGCCGATGGAGTCCGGCTGGCCAGCAGCTGGAGCATGGGGACGCCGAAGGCGGCGGTTTTTCCTGTCCCGGTCTGGGCACAGCCCACCATATCACGGCCGGACAGGATCGCCGGAATGGCTTTCTCCTGGATCGGTGTCGGAATGCTGTACTGCTCTTCTTCCAGAGCCTGCAGAATGGGGCTGATTAAGTTGAGTTTCTTGAAATTCATGATGACCTCGTATTTATCGTTTGATTTTGACAAAAAGCCATCCACGGTTGAAGGAAAGCATCGCTTTTTCAACGCTCGGACGGCTTTGGGTTATAAAGCATCCCCTTCTCCTTCTAAAACCGTGGCATAATGATGGCTGCATATCCGATGGGTAAAGCTGACTGTGGGGAAACCTTGTCTATCTTAACAAAAACTGCGCCGGACTTCAAGGCAGGACATGTAAATCCTGCTATTTAATCTTCCTTGAGCTGCTGGAATGGAAAGGATTGGGCGCCGCGGAGCTCCTTTCGGGAGGCTTTTCGTTTTTTCTTGTTGTCGTACATCAGGCTGTCCACATGATTCAGGAACTGTCCGATGCTGTCAAAGGAGGCATCGAAAATTTCATATCCGAAGCTATACCTCAGCTGATAAGGCTTTGCCGCAGTCTCGTTGTAATGAACAAATACGTTCTCCATCCGGTCCAGCACTTTCCGAATGACCTCGTAGTCCGCGTTTTCGATCATCAGAACGAATTCATCGCCGCCGAAACGGGCCATGATGTCCGTTTTCCGCAACACCTTGCGAATTTGCTCCACCGCAGACTTCAGGGCAAAATCGCCTTCAAGGTGTCCAAAGGAGTCATTGATTTCCTTGAAGTCATCCAAGTCGATGAAGATCAGTCCGAAAGGGATGCTGCTGCGTTCTTTGTACACCCGGTACTCGATGTAGCGTTCGAAGGTCGCTTTGGTCCATGTGCCGGTGAGCACATCGAACTGGGCCATCCGGTCCTGGATAAAGACATACAGGATCACACAGGCGAAGGCGGTGGAACTCCACATCAGCAGCAAGCCGTAATACCGGATCTGCAGGTAGCCGGCGGCCATGGGCAGCAAGGCAAAAAGGAGCAGTGGAATATAGACATGCTCAAGCAGATATTTTTTGTTCTGGATGATATAGCCGGCGCCCGCAATCAGATAAAAATAAGCCGTCGTTGCCGGGATCCAGTACAAGGGCCCGCGGACATAAACATTCATGGCGGAAATGGTATAGAAGGCGCCGGTCCATGGCGAAGTTGCTGCAAAGAAGGACGTGACCACCAGAGGAATCGAAAAGGCCACGCGCCGATATTGCCCTTCAACTTCTTTGCCTTCAACCCAGTAATGGACAAAATAGCACCACTGATAAGTGATCAGCGGGCCTATAATGAACAAAGGCACATGCAGCAGCCGGGTGACCGGGACCAGGAAGGGATAAGGCTGCCGGTTGATGAGACAGGTTATGGTCTCCAGGGTGACCTCGGCCAGGATCAGAGCGGCGATCCGCAGGAATTTTCGGTTCAGCGGATCCTGCTGGTCAATGCGCTTGATGGCGATAGCCAGTACAAAAGCCAGCAAGATGATGGAGATCAGATTGATGTCGATACGCATAAAGGTGTTCATGGATTACCCCGCATAATCAAAATTAACGTCGATAACATATATAAGTCAGTGTATTCGACGTTGGAGGGCTTGTTCCTTTTTTCCCTTGCTTGTGGATAATAAATTTAAAGTTTTGTTTACTTTTTCGAGGGGTGTAAGAAAAAAACCGCTTTGCTTGACGCAAAGCGGCGGATCCTCCATCCATTCGATGAACCATGGGATGCCGGCGGTACCGGTCATGTCATTTCGCGATGCGGGTCTCCCGAACCGGCCGTCCTTCGATATAGCCGCGGTAACCCATGGGCGCAAGCTGGAATCGGGGTCCATCCTCATCCGCCCATTGGAAACCGTAAAGCTCCGGCTGATAGGTCTTCATGACCTCCCATAAGTCGCTGATGGCGGCTTCGAATTTCTCATCCTCATAGGGCGGCCCTTGGAAGACCATCATCTTGCAGGGCGGCAGCTCCATGATCTCGAATCCCTCAGGAATCTCACCATGATAGTCCAGCGGGACCTCTACCCCCTGAACATACTCAGAGGTGCCCGGTTGACGCAGGTTTTCCGGAAGCCACATCCCAATGGGTTCGTACAGGGCTTCCTGGATGCCGGTCAGGATATCCCATATCCCGCACCCGACCTCGTCGCAGTATTCGAAATAATGGGTCGCTTTCTTTCCTCGTTTCAGGATCACCTTCCGGGCGGGCCGGTCCACCACCTGGACAAACACCGTATTGCTTTTCTGAGCCATCTCATTCTCCCCCTTTTGCAGTTTGCTGTAATAATCATAGGCTGATCGGGGCATGAAAAGCTTGAGGGGCACAGGGGCTTTGGAATAGGCCTTGGGCGTCACGCCGAATTCTTTTGAAAAGGCACGGGTGAACCCTTCATGGGTATCAAAGACGAAGTCAAAGGCGACATCCAGGATCTTCATCCTCTGATGCTCCGCCAGTGCCTCAGCCGCCCTGGTCAGACGCAGGGCCCGGATGTACTCAAAGGGCGCTTTTCCGGTAAGCTCTTTGAACATCCTGGCGCTGTACCAAGGAGAATAGTTCGCTGCCTCGGCCAGCTGGCGAAGGGTAATGGGTTCCTTGATATGGGCTTCGATGTAATCCTGCATCCGCTGCACCGCAATGACTTTTTCCCAGCTTTCCATAGGATCTCCTCCTGAATCAAGGATATCAGACTGGCAGCGTGCGTTCTTGACTTGGCTTGCGCATTGGACGGTTTGGATAGGGGCCTGCAGAGCAAGGGCTAGGGGCTTCCACGGCTGAATATTCTTGATTGAATATTATAGAATCAGGCTAAAGAAGGCGGCTGCCATCGGATACAGCCACGGGGCGAGCAGCACCGTGAGGATGCCGGCGATGCCGATAGACAGGCTGCTCATGGCCGCTTCGGTCTCCCCGATCTCGATGGCTTTGGTGGTGCCGATGGCATGGGCTGAAGTACCCAAGCCCACGCCGACCGCGATTTTATGCTTGATCCGGGCCACCCGGATGACCACCGGCCCCATCACGGCGCCCGTGATCCCCGTAAGGATAATAGCCATAACGGTAATGGGCACAATGCCGCCCATTTGCCGGGACAGCTCGATGCCAATGGGCGTCGTCACGGATTTCGGCAGCATGGACATGATCACCGGATGATCGAGCTTGAACAGCATGGCCAAAAAGACCACGGAGAGGATGCTGACGGCAGAGCCAAACAAGATGCCCGACAGGATTGCCAGGGCGTGCTGCTTCAGCTGGTCCAGTCTTTTGTAGAGCGGGACCGCCAGGGCCACGGTGGCCGGGCCCAGGAACATGTTGATGAATTGTCCGCCTT
>CALMWJ010000300.1 GCA_937873525.1 uncultured Peptococcaceae bacterium
CCGCCGGATTTTGTATCCTCGTCCCGGTCATCGTCATAGGCATCCGGAGGCTTGTCTCCCGTGCGCCAGGTCCGGTCGGATCGGACCGGACCGCCCAAGGGGGAAGTGCGCCGCGCTTCGCTTCTCTGGCGTTTCTTGGTCTGACGGTTGATATAACTGAAGATAAAGATGATCACCAGGGCGATCAGCAGGGCATTGTCAAATTTTATACCGGTGCTTTCATTGCGGACTGGCTCCTCCCCTTCGCCGCTGTCAACGGCGCTCACGCCGGAGGAATCGAACCGGATACCGTAGATGCTCTCCATCTGGCCGATCAGGGCGTCGAAGGTTTTATGCACGCCGGCATCATAGTCGGCTCTGGCAAAATCCGGCTCAAGATATTCCTGGAGCAATCCATCCAAGGTGCCGCTGCTCAACGTCTTTTCCAGGCCCTTGCCCTGGACGATCCAGTAGTTCTCTTCCCCGATCACCAGCAGCAGCAGGACGCCGTTGTTTTTGTCCTTGTCTCCGATCTGCCACTGGTTGAACATCCGGTAGGCATAATCCTCGATTTCCGCCCCATCCAGAAAGTCCACGGTGGCGACCACGATCTGCGCGCCGGTGGCCTGATACAGCGCATCGTTAAAATGGATGATGTGGTCTTCGGTCTCCCTTTCCAGGACATTGGCGAAGTCCGCCACATAATAGAGCTCCGACGGGGACGGGATGCTGATGGCGCCGTCCATCGGCAGCGCAGGGCTCAGGAATAAAAGCAGCAGGCCAAGCCATGCGGCAGATTTTTTCCAAAGGTTCCGATCCATAGGGTGCTTCAAAGACGGCCACCTCCTTGCCTCAGTTTATTCTGCCTCCCCGGCAGAGCCAAAGGGCTGGTTCACGGGTTCATTGGAAGAGCTCCAGGGGGCGGATGAAAACCAGCCTGCCCAGCACGTTGGCCGGGAAAGCCTTCAGAACGCTATTGAATTCCACCGCCAGCTTGTTGTAGGGGTCGTGGCTGATGGTGTCGTTGCGGGAGTTGAACTCGGCATACAGCTTGTCCGGATAGGGTGCATCCACCGACGACAGGCTTCTGCCTTTCAAGGCATCATACAGGTCCTTCATCGCCAGGGACATGGCTTCATTGGCCTCGTATTTCGACGCAGGGCCCTCCGCCGCCTCCAATTGACTGCGTGCAGCCAGGACCTGCTCCAGAAGCGGGTCCCCCTCCGGCAAATACTTCCGGCCGATGGTTACCATATTATAGGCGAGGGCCAGGCGCTCGTTCAGGTCGCTCTGGATGCCAATGCCGTCACCAGCCTCTCCCGCCGTAAACACCGCTTCCGCTTTACCCTGAAGCTTCGCCAAGCTTCGGTGGGTTCCGGTGAGGGCGGAAAACAAGATCAGAAAAACCATGGCCAGTATGCCGATGTTTTTACGATACAACCAATTCATCGAATCCCCCCTGTATGGCCGCCGCGGATCAACCGCGGATGTCCAGCAGCTTTTGCTTCAGTTCCCCCTCGATACGGCCCAGTTCCTGTTCGGCCAGCCGGCGTTTCTGCCGTCCTTCTTCCTGGATCCTGACCACTTCGTCCAGGGTGGTGATCAGATCCTGGTTGGTTTTCTTGAGGGTTTCGATGTCCACGATTCCCCGTTCGGCTTCCTTGGCGGTTTCAATGGTGCCCATCTTGAGTTTTTCCGCATTCTCTCTCAGCAATTCATTGGTCACGTTGCTGACCTCGCGCTGGGCTTCCATGGCTTCCTTGGAATGGGCCAGTCCCAGGGCCAGAACCATCTGGCTCTTCCATAGGGGAATGGTGTTGACCAGACTGGACTGGATCTTTTCCGCCATCAGGGTATCGTTGTTCTGGATCAGACGAATCTGGGGGGACATCTGGATGGAAACCATCCGGGTCAGCTCCAGGTCATAGATCTTCTTTTCAAAACGGTCGCACAGATTGGCCAGGTCGTTGGCGGCTTGGGCATCCTCCGGCAGCCCGCTGGCTTTGGCCTTGGCGGAAAGCTCCGGCAGGATCGTCGCCCGGACCTGTTCAAGCTTCTGCTTGCCGGCGATGATGTACATGGCCAGCTCCTTCAGGTATCCCAAGTTCATGTCATACATTTTGTCCAGCATGGCGATGTCTTTCAGCAGCTGGATCTGATGGTTCTCCAGGACGTTGCAGATCTTGTCCACATTGACTTCCGCCCGGTCATATTTTGCCTTCATGGCAGCCACCTTGTTGGTGGCTTTTTTGAAAAATCCGAAAAAGCCTTTGTCTTCATCATCCACGTCGAAGCCCTTCAGCTCCACCACCAGGTCGGCGATCACATTGCCTACTTCGCCCAGGTCTTTGGTGCGGACGCTGGTCAGGGCGGCTTCCGAGAAGCCGGCGATCTTCTTCTGGGCAGCGGCGCCGTACTGCAGGATCTGGTTGGCGTTCTGGATGTCGATCTTCTCCGCAAAGGATCGGACCATCTGCTGTTCCTCAGCGGAAAGAATCCTCTCGTCCAGGACCACCGGCTCGACCTCCGGCTTGGTCTGCAGAGGTGCTGCCGCCCCAGCCTGGATCAAAGCGGCTTCCTTTTCCGGTTCAAGGGTCAGGGACGGCACTTCGATCACCGCATCAGGGGTCAGGGTCAAGACATTTTCTTCCTGGGAATTGCTCATCAGGTTCGCCCTCCTTTTTCGGTTCGGATTGATTTACAGCTTCAGTTCGATCTTATCGGGTCCTGACAGCGAAAATTCATCGCCCGTCAGGCCTTCCTGGGCCAGCATGCCCTCCAGCACTGTAATATCGGTGGAAATATCCAAAGCTTGGTCCTGGAACAGGCGGTCCAGCTGTTTTTCAAAAGCCTTGATCACCGTGGTCATGATCGCTTCGATGCGCTGGGTGGTGGCTGTGATGTTCTCTCCCTGGATGGTCTGCCGGGTCAGCTTGTCATATGTGTTGAGCAGCTTCAGGACCGTTGGCAGATAATAATTCAGGAATTTGCGGACATCGGATACTTTACGGGGATTTTCCGCAATGAAATCAAAGATTTTCCGGCTGATCTCTTCCAGCCTGCTGATTTGGTCAGAAATGGCGGGATCCTCGATCCGGTCGTTGGCCGCCCGGATCCGGGCAAGATAAGCCTGACCCTCTGCGATCATCCGGTCGCTCTCGCCGCTGCCGGTGCGGATCACCGGCTCAGAGACTTCAACCACGACTTTCTTGGGCGGAAACAATTTCCGGCTGACCGCAAAAACCGCAGTCGACAGGACGGTCACCAGGATAAAATCCATGAGCCGGTACAAAGGGAACATCAGGCTGTAGAGCAGCCAGCTTAAGCCCGCCGCATAATAAGGGGCCGCGGATGCCTGCAGTATTTCTTTTTGCACAAATACACCTGCCTTCCTCCAAGAATCGCCATGTTTAAGAGACGATGGTTTCCACACTTACACTATATAATGTTCATTCCGCTTAATCAACCGGATTCTGAGCCTGTATCCCGGGACTCACTTCACGCATTGTGCTGAAGCTATTGGATCATCGCTTGGCTTCTTCCCGGCTTTCGAAACGAATCATATTGTCAGTGAGCTTTTCCAGAAGCTTCTCCGCCATCCTTTTTTCTTCCTCTGAGAAGCCTTCGAAATAAGCCTCTTCAAGGGCATGGAAAATCCGGCCTGCTCGCTCCAGGGTCTCCGTCCCTTTGGGGGTCAGTGAAAGACAGATGCTGCGCCGATCGCCGGGATCCGATTCACGATGGATCAGCCCTTCTTTTTCCATGGTCAGCAGGGCGCTGGTTACCGTGGCTGGCT
>CALMWJ010000301.1 GCA_937873525.1 uncultured Peptococcaceae bacterium
CGTGATGTCACAATCGGTATCGTCCGGCAGGATGGGATGTTTAACTACGCGCATCGTCATCTTGATCCCCCTTTGTCATACAGCCGATGGGCATTGGCCGAACCGGATTCCGGTAGGTTGCGGGCTGGATTTCAGAGAGCGGCTTGCCGGTTTTCTCAGCCAGCATGGCCATGACGGCTTTTGCACAGGTTTTGCCCTGGCAAAGACCCATGCCGGCCCGCGTCCAGCGTTTCAGCTCGTTCATGGTCACCGCGCCGTCGCGAATGGCTTCTTCTAATTCTTTCCGTGTGACTTCTTCACAGCGGCAGATAAAAATTTCCTCCATAGATATCCTTCCTTTCTTCTAATCGATGGTGCTCCACATCTGGACCCGGCCTTCCGGCGCCAGTTCTGAAAGATCAAAGGGCAGTTTCTTACCGGCAATCATCCGCGAAATGGCATAGCCGGTAATGGGGGCCAATGCGATGCCATCGCCTTCATGGCCGGCGGCAATATAAAGACCAGGTTGGGAAACGACAGGCCCGATGTAAGGTTTGCCATCGCCTGGGGCCGGCCGGAAGCCGGCGAAGGTTCGTATGATGTTGACTTTTTCCAATGTTGGGAAAAAACGGGCCGCTTCTTTGAGAATCAGGCGCAGAGCCACCCGATCAACGCTTTTATCAAAACCCGCAAACTCCCGGGTTCCTCCCAAGAAATAAGTTCCGGAGTGCGACTGGGACATGGAAAGGCCGATGCCCAAGTCATTCAGTAAAGAATCCCGCTCCTTGGCAAACTCAGGATTCAGTTTCATAACAATATAATCAGCACTCCAGAAATTGGTCTTGCCGAAGGGAGGGACGGCTTCCGTAACAGCGATCTGGCCGCGCTTCGGTTTGATGGGCAAATCAATACCGGTCATGGCCGCCAGCTGAGGGGCCCAGGCGCCCGCGGCGTTGACAACATACTCCGTCTCATACACGGTGCCATCGCCTGTGGTGACCTGCCAATGTCCTGGGGATGGCGACGAAAGGCCGGTCACCGGCGTATGCTGCTTCATTTCCAAGCCTTGGGCGGAAGCTATTTTAACAAAGCCTCGCATGACATGAAGCGGATTGACCTGGGAATCGATTGGACTATAGGTTGAAGCCAGAATGTGGGGACTTGCCAGGGGGCAGAACTTGCGGACCTCATGGCGGTCCAGCAGTTCCACATCAAGGCCCAGGGCTTTTTGCTGCCGTACAAAGTTTTCCATATGGCCCAATTGAGAGGTGGATTCGATCAGGACCATGCCGCCCCGGTTCTCGAATTCGATGTCCACAGGAAGGTCTTTTGCCAGCTTCCGGTACATATCCAGGCTTTCCATCGCAATAGTGAGAAGAATGCCCGGCTTTTTTGACTGGAGGAAAATCATATCGTCGCATGAGGTGGACGCCCCTTCCCCGATATCTCCCTTTTCCAGCAGCAGGACCTTTTTTCCGTCTTGGGTCAAGTAATAGGCGCAGGCAAGGCCGATGATACCGCCGCCGATCACGATCACATCCCAATTTTTGTTCATGATGATCCCCTTTCCTTGTATTGAGTTGCTATTTGAATCTTTGAATCACACTTGTTTTTAATGCAAGTATCATGCCTGAAATGCAAATATGAAAAAAATATTTTAAATCCTTGAATGCCAAGGCTTTTGCGGCCCAAGGGACACCCAAGGGCGGGCGTTCTGAGCTAAGAAATTACGGAAAACGAAAATGCCTTATCGACCATGTAAGCGGAAAATGACAAAAAACCTATAAAATAAAGGGAAAAAGGCATTGCGGAAAACGAAAACAGAGATTAAGGAAAATGAAATATTATGGGGAGGGGGTAAAACAAAAACCGGGCTTGGCGCCCGGTTTTTGTTTGCCGGTGATTAGATGAACATGAAGATGAAACCGACCACAAACAGATAAACACACATGGGGAGATTCAGGATCATGGTTTTCAGAGGGTCGACTTTTTTGCCCAGGATGCCGCCCACCAGGCCGCAGACCACGAAGCAGGTCAAGTCGGCGGGAGGCATGCCTTGTCCGGACGCGGCAATGTGGGAGCCGGCGATGGCTGCATGGACCGGATCGATCCCCAGCTGAACCAGGGCGGGACCGAAAAAGGCAAAGATGGAGTTTTGGGCGGTGGACTGAGAGCCGGTCAGCATACCGATCAGGTTCAGTGAAGCGGCACCGCCGATTTTAAGAAGATTGGCGTTAAGCCCCATGGCAAAATTCTTGACGGCTTCGATTTGGCCGGCGGCGTAGAAAGCGCCCAGCATCAAACCGGCGGAACCTTGGATATAGATGCTGCCTTTCACGTTCTTGATGCCGGACCACAAGGTCCCGCCCAGCTCCTGCCGGACTTTGGGGTAGAAGCAGCTGATGATCGTGACGATGATCAGTGAAGCAACGATCAGATTGGTCAAGCCCTTCAGGATTTTAATACCCTTGAGAACGGTCAGCACAGGACCTAAAGCAAGAGTGATCAGGTCGATTTTGAAAATCAGGCGAAGAAGAATGATAAAAATCAAAACCATAAGGGGAACCAGGACCGGCCAGTTTTCTTTGAGAATGGCGCCGGCTTTCTGTTTGGGGATGAGGTCTTCTGGCAGCGACTTGATTTTAATGAAGGTCATTGCGACATAGACGCAGCAGATCGCGATGCCGAGGCCAACGGTAAAATAGCCGATGTTGGTAACGGCGGTTGGGTCGACGCCCACGAGGGAGGCGGCCAGGAATATGGATTGGGTGACGGGTGGCATGATCGAACCCAGGCTGGCGCCCATGACGATCGTGCAGGCGATCTGCTCGCCGGTCAACCCCATTTCATCCAGGGACTTGATGATCAGAACACCGATGACGGTGGAAGCGGCAACAGCGTCCCCTAACAGGGAGCCGGCCAGGCAGAGAGAAATTACGATAACACTGATCAGGCCTTTGGGTGAGTGGCCAAACCAGGCTCTCATCACATTGAGGACGGTGTCCATGGTTCCCATTTTAACCTGGGTTTCGGCGTAAACGCTTCCGAAAATCGTTAAGGCCATGACCCAGGCGATGCGATCGACGCCGTCGACCCAGGCGGTTAACCAAGAGACTGGATTGTAAAAGCCTCCCATTAATAGGGCGGTCAGACCGGTGATCAGGAGAGCGACCTGAATATTACCGCCAATATAGGGAATTTTTTTGAAAAGTACAATGGCGAGCAGTATACAAAACGGGACAATTACAATGATCATAAGCTTCCTCCTGTTGTTTATTTTTTCTCCTCCGGAATGATTTGCGAACCTCCTTTCAAAAGAATGCTGTCGCCATATACCCTATGCATTTTCC
>CALMWJ010000302.1 GCA_937873525.1 uncultured Peptococcaceae bacterium
AGCAAGCTCATCGACAGCGTGAAGCGATTAAAAAATATCTCCATCATGGAAATGAGCACGGTTATCGATATCCTGGCGAAGGACAACCGATGCTACGGTGTGGTGGTGCGGCGGCAGGACCATACCTTCAAAAACTATTATGCACAGGTCACCATTCTGGCAACCGGCGGCATCGGCGGCCTCTTCCCGAAATCCACCAATTTCCCCCATTTGACCGGGGATGCTCTGGCAATCGCCATCAAGCACCAGATCAAACTTAAAGACCTGAATTATATTCAGATCCATCCTACCTCCCTGTACACCGAGCGTCCGGGCAGGTCCTTCCTGATTTCCGAATCCGTCCGGGGCGAGGGTGCCATCCTGGTCGACAAGAACGGCAACCGTTTTACCGATGAATTGCAGCCGCGGGATGTCCTGACCAAAAAAATCTACGAGCAGATGGCAAAAGATCAGTTGCCCTATGTGCGTCTTTGCTTAAAGGGCTATGTGAAGGCGGATATCGCCAAACGCTTTCCTGCAATCTATGCCCATTGCCTTGAAGAAGGCTACGACATCACCGAGGATTGCATTCCGGTGGTTCCCGCTCAGCACTATTTTATGGGCGGTATCGAAGTGGACCTGCAAAGCAAAACTTCCATGGACCATCTTTACGCCGTGGGTGAAACCAGCTGCAACGGCGTTCACGGCAAAAACCGGCTGGCCAGCAATTCTCTTCTGGAAAGCCTGGTCTTCAGCAAGCGAGCCGCCCAAGATATTGAAACCCGCTGGCAGGTCCGCCATCGTCCCCATTTCCCCAGGCCGGAATACCTTCCTCAGGAGACGATGTCCAGGGAGGATCAAAAGCTGGTTTTGGATGAGATCCGAAAGGAGGAAGAGCATGCAGACTAATGTGGACTCCCTGATCCTTGCCGCCCTGCAGGAAGATATGCCCCATGGCGATATAACGACCCAAGCTATTTTTTCCGAAGGCCGTATGGCAAAAGCCCGGCTTCTTGCCAAGCAAGAGGGCGTGATCGCAGGACTTTTCGTGTTTCAGCGGGTTTTTGAGCTCCTGGATCAAAAGATCCAGGTCGAATGCTTTGTCAAAGACGGCGACGCGGTCTCTGCAGGCCAGCTGGCGGCGGAGGTCCGCGGCGATGTCCGGGCGATCCTTACCGGAGAACGCACGGCACTGAACTATCTTCAGAGAATGAGCGGCATCGCCACCCACACCCGGAAAATCCTCCGTCTTCTGGAAGGCAGCGGCATTACCCTGCTGGACACTCGAAAAACCACTCCCAATAACCGCTTTTTCGAGAAGTATGCCGTCAAAGCAGGCGGCGGCAGCAACCACCGCTTCAGCCTGTCGGACGGCATCATGCTGAAGGACAATCACATCGCGGCGGCCGGCGGCGTCCAAAAGGCTGTGGCGGCAGCACGAGCCAATGCCTCCTTCGTCCATAAGATCGAGGTCGAAGTAGAAACCCTGGAAATGCTGAAGGAAGCCTTGACAGCCGGGGCAGATATCATCATGCTGGACAATATGGATGCCGAAACCATGAAAGAGGCGGTCCGGATCACCGCAGGCAGGGCTAAAATCGAATGTTCCGGCAATGTGACGGCTGAAAACATCGCCAGCT
>CALMWJ010000303.1 GCA_937873525.1 uncultured Peptococcaceae bacterium
ACGCTATAAAAAATTGGTTGTTTTTTGATGCGGGTCTGATATAATTCAAAGGGATCATTTTTAATCAATAAAGGAGGGTATCGTTATGATTACCGGAGATATGTCGATCATCGACATCGTCAATGAGTATCCTGAATCACTGCAAGTTTTTAAAGAATATGGGATGGGCTGCATCGGCTGTCTGGCCGCCCGTTTTGAGAATCTTGCCCAGGGCGCGGAAGTTCATGGAATCGATCTTGAGCAGCTTCTTGCGGATCTGAACGCAGCCATTGAAAAAAAATAATTGTTGTTGTGAATAACAACAAAAAGGCTCTGGCGGCTGCCCTTGGCTCCGTCTTTGCCGCCTCCTTTTCGGCTATTTTCATCCGGATCGCAGTCCAATCAGGGACGGATCCTGTGATTCTGGCCTTCTGGAGGCTTTTTCTTTCCTGTCTGCTGCTTGTTCCATATACGCTGCGCCAGCCTCATTACCGTCATGAACTGTCCCGTCTGTCAAAATCCCAGATCTCTCTCATGATTCTTTCCGGGCTGCTGTTGTCCTTGCATTTCAGCAGCTGGTTCGTTTCGTTGAAGTATACGGCCACGGTCAGCTCCACTCTGCTGGTTTGCACCGAGCCTGCCTTTGTCCTCATCGGCGCTTTCCTGATTTTCGGTGAACGGCCTTGCCGCAAAGCCCTGCCGGGTCTGCTGGCCGCCGCCGCAGGGATCCTTTTGGTGGCTCTCCCCACAGGAAACGGCGGCTCTGCCTTCGATTCCGGCAGCACAGCCCTATGGGGCAATCTGCTGGCCTTGTTCGGGGCGATCAGCGTTTCGGGCTACATCTTAGCCGGCCGGGCCCTGATGGGCAATCTATCGACCCTTCTTTACAGCACCTGCGTCTACACGGTTTGTCTTGCCGGACTCGGGCTTCTGGCTTTTTCCCTGGGCCATTCCATCCTCCGAATCAACCTGACCGGCAGGCTGATGGCGGCAGGACTGGCCTTAGTCTGTCAGCTGCTGGGCCATACCGTCTGCAATTGGGCATTGAAATATACCAAAGCCGCCAATGTATCTTCGGTTTATCTTCTGGAACCGGTGCTGACGGCTTTCTGGGTGCTGCTCATCTGGAAAGAGGTTCCCGGTTTGCCGGTCATTCTGGGAGGCAGCCTTCTCCTTTCGGGCATTCTTTATTTTATTCGCTGCGAAAGTGAGCTCTGCGACTGATCTGTCAGCCAGGCATCCACGGGCGGGCTGCTCCCGGTTACACAATCATCTCTTCGACGGATTACTTTTATACCAAACATCATCAAGGGAGGTCACCCTCTGTGGGGCGACCTCCCTTTTGCTTTGCTGTCCTATTCGTCTTCATCCTTTTGAGGCAATGCGGTGGGCAGTTTTCTGGAAATGCGGATCATATCTTCTGCCAGGCTGGCCACCCTTTCCCGGAATACGAAAATACAGTCCATCTGGTCTGCCTGATCCTGGACGATATCCTCGGCCAAGGTCCGGCAGTTGGGGGCACCGCAGGCCCCGCAGTCCATTCCCGGCAGTTTCTTCAGGATGTCGTCCACGGCCTCCATTTTCAGCATCGCCACCTCCGGCTTGCTGTCCAGCAGAAGCGATTCCTGTCGTCCCAAAGGCGCTTTCCATTGGAAATCCTGCCAGGTGTAGGTATCTTCCAATTCGTCAAAGGGCTTCTCGATCTTGGCTTTACAGCGCTGCCGAATGATTTCTTTGGCAACGTAAGGATTTTCGATGTTCAGCGGACCGCCCACACAGCCGCCGGTACAGGCCATGGCTTCAATAAAATCAACACCTTGCAGCCTTCCCATGGACAAGGACTCCAAGACCTCCACCAAATGGTCCAAACCGTCGATGGCCAGGGACTGATACCGGTCCTCCAAGCTCTTCGCCTGTCCCCCGATGGCCGCCCAGCGGATCCCTTTGGATCCGGCACGGGTGATAACGTCCGATTCCTTCAGGCCTTTCACAATATTGTAAAGAGGCCAGAATATTTCAGATATGGCAATGGCGCCGTCGAT
>CALMWJ010000304.1 GCA_937873525.1 uncultured Peptococcaceae bacterium
TTTGATATAATTCGAGATATAACGAAGGAACAGAGATTGCCTGCCGAAGGATTCTCTGCGCCAAGCTCTGCTCCTTTTCCAACTATTTCAGAATGTGAGGCGTATGAAGCATGGAACTGGATCGCGTGATCGTTTCCGAAGATGAAATCAAGGCCCGGGTCGCCGAATTGGGTGCCCAGATCACCCGGGATTATGCGGGCAAAGAGCTCTTTGTGGTCTGCATCCTCAAGGGAGCCTCCATTTTTATGGCAGACCTGGTCCGCCAGATCAAAATTCCTGTTCAGATCGACTTTATGTCTCTGTCCAGCTATGGAAAATCGACCCAAACCTCCGGCGTGGTCCGCATGCTGCGGGACCTGGACCAGGAAATCGCCGGCAAGGACGTCCTGGTGGTGGAGGACATCATCGACACCGGCCTGACCTTGAGCTACCTCAAGGAAAACCTTCTTGCCCGCAAGCCGGCATCTTTGAGATTCTGCACCTTTCTGGACAAACCCTCCCGCCGCAAGGTGGCGTTCCAACCGGACTACAGCGGCATGGCCATCGAGGATTACTTCGTTGTCGGTTATGGCCTGGATTACCAGGAAAAATACAGGGAGCTTCCCTTTATCGGCGTGGTCAAATCCGTCGACTGAGGCTGCGGACTACATGGGCCGGGCTTATGACGTGATGGCCTGTTTCATTTCGCGAACGTAATCACGGACCGGCCCGACACAGTTCTCACCGTATTGCTCAACCAATTTCACGATTGCACTGCCTACAATGACGCCGTCTGCGGACTGCGTCATTTTTTTGGCCTGATCAGGGGTTGAGATCCCGAAGCCCACGGCGCAGGGAATGTCCTGCACGCCTTTGACCAAGGCGATCATCTGGCCGATGTCGGTGGTGATCTCCTTGCGGACGCCGGTCACGCCCATGGAGGAAACGCAATAGACAAAACCCTGGGCTTCTTCGGCGATCCTTCGGATCCGCTCCCGGGAGGAAGGGGCAATCAGGGAAATCAGGGTGACGCCGTGCTTTTCACAAAAGGGCAGGATTTCCCCCTTTTCTTCGAAGGGCAGGTCCGGCACGATCAGGGCATCGATGCCGCATTGTCGACAGTTGGCTAAGAAGCGGTCTGCCCCGTACACAAAGATGGGATTGGCATAGGTCATGAAGGCCAGAGGCACCTGGCAGCGCGTCCGGATCCGCCGGACCATCTCAAAGATTTTGTCCGTGGTGGCGCCAGCCGCCAAGGCCCGCTCGTCGGCTTTCTGAATGACGATCCCTTCGGCCACCGGATCGGAAAAGGGGATGCCCAGCTCGATCAGGTCGGCACCTGCTTCCGCCATGGCCAGGACCAGCTGTTCGGTCACGGCCAGATTTGGATCACCGGCCGTCACAAAAGGAATGAAGGCTTTATTGTTTTTAAATACGTCACTGATCCTACTCATGAAGATCCACCCCCCGATACCGCGCGATGGCGGCCACGTCTTTGTCTCCCCGTCCGGAGAGGTTGATGACCATGATCTGGTCCTTGCCCATGGTTGGCGCCAGCTTCCGGGCGTAGGCCACCGCATGGGCGCTTTCAATGGCGGGAATGATGCCCTCGGTCCTGGCCAGGTATTCAAAGGCGGCCACGGCTTCATCATCCGTAACCGGCACGTAGCGGGTGCGGCCGATGTCGAAGAGGTGGGCATGCTCCGGTCCGATTCCGGGATAATCCAGCCCGGCTGAAATCGAGTAGACCGGGGCGATCTGGCCGTATTCATCCTGGCAGAAATAGGACTTCATGCCGTGGAAGATGCCGGGCGTTCCCTTGGCGATGGTGGCGGCATGCTCAGGAGTATCAATGCCCCGGCCGGCGGCTTCGCAGCCGATCAGCGCCACCGATTCATCCTGGATAAAATCATAAAATAAACCCATGGCATTGCTGCCGCCGCCGACGCAGGCGATCAGGGCATCGGGCAGTCTGCCCTCCGCCTCAAGCATCTGGCTTCTGACCTCCTTGCCAATGACCCGCTGGAAGTCCCGGACGATGGTGGGGAAGGGATGGGGTCCCATGACCGAGCCGAGGACATAGTGGGTATCCTCGATGCGGGAGGTCCATTCCCGCAGGGTTTCGTTGACCGCATCCTTCAGGGTCTGGGTGCCGCTGGTCACAGGATGGACCTTCGCACCCAGCAGCTCCATGCGATAGACATTCAGGGCTTGCCGCTGGGTATCCTCATGACCCATATAAATGTCGCAGTCCATGCCCATCAAAGCGGCCGCTGTGGCGGTGGCGACGCCATGCTGCCCGGCGCCGGTCTCGGCGATCACCCGGGTCTTGCCCATGCGTTTGGCCAGCAGGACCTGTCCCAGCACATTGTTGATTTTATGGGAGCCGGTATGGTTCAAGTCCTCCCGTTTTAGATAAATTTTCGCGCCGTTCAGATCACGGGTCATTTTCTCTGCAAAATAAAGCAGGGAGGGCCTTCCGGCGTAGTTTTTCAGAAGCCCGTCCAGTTCCCGGCAAAAGTCTGCATCCTTGCTGTAATGGTCATAGGCTTTTTCCAGTTCGGTCACGGCGTTCATTAAGGTTTCGGGGATGAATTGTCCACCGTGGACACCAAAACGTCCTTTTGACATGGTTTACTCACTCCTTACGATATCAACCAGTTCTTTGATTTTATCAGGATCCTTGAGGCCGCCGGTCTCAGCGCCGCTGCTGACGTCCAGGGCGAAGGGCCGGCAGGCGGCGGCTTTCCTGAGATTGCCTGCGTTCAGGCCCCCGGCCAGAAAAAAGGGTTTTTCCAAAGGCGGGATCAGCGAATGGTCAAAGCCTTTTCCGGTGCCGCCGCCGGGGCTGTCCAGCAGCAGATAGTCACAGGGGAGCGTCTGGGCTTCCAGGATCTGCCGGCTGCATTCCACGCCGACGGCTTTGATGATGGGATGGGGAACGGCCTGCCGGAGGGCGTTGATATAGGCGGCATCCTCCCGGCCATGGAGCTGGATGAGGTCAATGACGCCCGTCTTGCAGAGAAGGATGATCTCCTGGGGATCGGCGTCCACGAAAACGCCGACGGCCTGGATCTGAGGATCCAAAAGGCTTTTCAGTGCCGCGGCCTTCTCATGGGTAACCTTGCGGCGGCTTTCAGCGAACACGAATCCGGCATAATCCGGCATGGCCTCATTCACCGCCAGGATATCCTGGAAGCGGAAAAGTCCGCAGATTTTGATCTTGATCATAAGCCAGCCTCTTCTTTAAGGGCTTCCAACGCGGCCTTCTTGTCCACGCTGCGCATCAGGGTTTCGCCGATCAGGACCGCATCCGCCCCGGCTTCCCGGAGACGGCGGATGTCCTCGGCCGTTCGGATGCCGCTTTCTGCCACAAACAAACGGTCTGCCGGGACCAGGGGACGGAGCCGGATGGAGGTGTCCAGGTCCACCACGAAGGTTTTCAGGTCACGGTTGTTGACGCCGATGAGGGTGGCTCCGGCAGCCACGGCAGATCGGAGCTCCTCGGCCGTATGGGCTTCCACCAGGGCGGAGAGGCCAAGCTGGCCGGCAAGCTTCAGAAAACCCGTCAGTTCATGCTGATCCAGCAGGGCGCAAATGAGGAGGATGGCATCGGCCCCCATGACTTTGGATTCATAGATCTGGTAGGGGTCCACGATGAAATCCTTTCGAAGCAGCGGGAGCTTGACTTCCTGCCGGATCTCCCTTAAATAACGCCCGCTGCCCTGGAAGAATTCGGGCTCCGTCAGCACGGAAATGGCGTCGGCGCCGGCCGCTTCATATTCCCGGGCAATGTCCAGGTAAGGGAAGTCCTCGGCGATCACCCCTTTGGAAGGGGATGCTTTTTTGACTTCACAGATAAAGCTTATTCCCGGCTTGCGCAAGGCAGCCTCGAAGGGGAGGCTGCCTTTGGCCATGGCCAGGGCTTCCTGCTGCATTTTCTCCAAGGGAATGATCTGTTTGGCGGCAGCAACCCGTTTCCGAGTTGCCGCGGCGATGTTGTCAAGCAGCATGGCTTTCCTCCTGAGTGGCTTTGATGAAGGCTTCCATGGTTTCACAGGCTTTGCCGCTGTCGATCATCTCGGCCGCCAGCCGTATTCCCTCCGCCAGATCCTTGGCTTTGTCCGCCAAATAGAGGCAGGCTGCGGCATTCAGAAGAACCACGTCCCGTCGGGGGCCCTTCTGCCCCTGAAGGATTTCCCGGGCAATAACCGTATTGTCGGCCGCGTTTCCGCCCACCAGGGCGCCCGGTTCGCAGAGGGCCAAGCCATAATCTCTGGGATCCAGGGTATAGGTTCTTAACTGGCCGTCTTTTACTTCGCAGACGGTGGTGGTTGACCCTAAGGTGATTTCATCCAAACCGTCATTGCCATAGACCACCATGGCCCGGCGAACGCCAAGATTGGCAAGGACCTGGGCCAGGGGCTCCACCAAGCTGTGGTCGTAGACGCCCAAAAGCTGGAGGGTGGCGCCTGCCGGATTGGTCAGGGGGCCCAGAATATTGAAAATGGTGCGTGCGCCCATTTCTTTTCGGACCGGAGCCGCATATTTCATGGAAGCATGGTAGATCGGCGCGAACATGAAGCACATGCCGGCCTTCTTCAGGACTTGGCTGCTTGCTTCCGCGGACAGATCCAGCCTGGCGCCCAGGGCTTCCAGGAAATCCGCCGCGCCGCATTTGCTGGAAACGCTGCGGTTGCCGTGCTTTGCAACCGGAACGCCGGCGGCGGCGATCACAAAGGAGGCGACGGTGGAGATGTTGAAGGTGTATGCTTCATCACCACCGGTGCCAACAATTTCCAGGACCTCCCCCTCATGAGGGAGCTTGGTGCAGTGGTCCTGCATGACCGTGGCGCAGGCGGTGATCTCCTCGATGGTCTCTCCTTTCATGTGGAGGGCCGTCAGAAAGGAGGCGATTTGCGCCGGGGTGGCCTGGCCATCCATGATTTCCGACATGGCCTGGCGGGCGGTTTCGAAGGAAAGGTCTTGCTTTTTTATGATTTGATGGATCGCTTCTTTAATCATTGATGCCACGCTCCAGACTTAAAAAGTTTTGCATGATGGTGTTTCCCTGGGGGGTCAGAAAGGATTCCGGATGGAATTGCAGTCCATAGATGGCGTACTCCCGGTGTCTGACCGCCATGATCTCTCCCAGCTCGTCCTCGGCGATGATTTCCAGGGCGGAGGGAAGCGTCTCTTTTTTTGCGATCAGAGAGTGATAGCGGGCGGCGTCGATGGTGTGCGGCAGGCCGCGGAAGATGGGACAGCGGTTGTCTAACCGGATGGGACATTGCTTGCCGTGCATGAGCCGGACCGCCGGGGCGATCACAGCGCCGAAGGCTTCGCAGATGGCCTGATGGCCCAGGCAGACGCCCAGGATCGGGAATAAACCTTTGAAGGCGCTGACCGCTTCTTCACAGATGCCGGCGTCCTTCGGATAGCCCGGGCCGGGAGAGAGGATCAAGTGGGTGGGGGATAAGGACCGGATTTCTTCCACAGTCATCTCATCATTCCGGATGACCCGGATGTCCGGATGGATAGCCCCGGCCAAATGGACCAGATTGTAGGAAAAACTGTCGTAATTGTCGATGAGCAGGATCATTCCGCTTCCACCTCCCCGGCATTCAGGATCGCGTTGATGACGGCGCTGGCTTTGTTGCCAGCCTCGGCATATTCCGTTTCGGGAACGCTGTCGGCCACGATGCCGCCGCCGGCCTGGACATAGACCGTCTGGTTTTTCTTGACCGCCATACGGATGGCAATGCAGATGTCCATATTCCCGGTGAAATCGATGTAGCCAAGGGCCCCGCCGTAGATGCCCCGGTGCTCTTTTTCCAGTTCCTCGATGATTTCGCAAGCCCGGATTTTGGGTGCGCCGGACAGGGTACCTGCCGGCAGAACAGCCTCGACCGCGTTGAAAGCGTCACAGTCGGGCCGGATCTCCCCTTCCACGCAGGAGGCGATGTGCATGATTTTGGAGTAACGGTGGATCATCATATAATCCATGAGTTCCACGGAAGAGATTTTAGAAATTCGGCTGAGGTCGTTGCGGGCCAGGTCCACCAGCATGTTGTGCTCGGAAAGCTCTTTTTCATCCGAGAGAAGCTCTGCTTCCAGGGCCAGGTCCTCCTGGGGGGTGGCCCCTCTGGGCCGGGAGCCGGCCACCGGGAAGGTGGAGAGGCGGCCGTTTTGCAGACGCACCAAGGTTTCCGGGGAGGTGCTCATGATCTCCAGATCCCCGATCTGCATAAACACCATATAAGGCGAGGGATTGGTGGTGCGCAGGACCCGGTAGGCGTTGATCAGGCTTCCGTGGAAGGGGCTTTCGAACCGGCGGGAGATCACAGCTTGGAAGATGTCGCCGCTTCGGATGTATTCCTTGGTCCGGTCCACCATGGCGCAATAGGCGTCTTTCGTCACGTTGCAGCTGAATTTCGCTTGGCCGGCATCGCCGGAGGGCGGGAGGGGATGCTTGTCCATGATGATGTGCAGGATGCGTTCGATTTCCGAAACGGCTTTGCCGTAATTCTCCATGAGGTGGTCCGTGTTCATATTGACGATGATGTTGATTTTCTGCTTCAGATGGTCGTAGGCGATGACCTTGTCGTAGAGCATCAGCTCAAAATCATTGAAGTCGCCGGATTGGATCCGGAGGGTCGGCTCGGCATAGCCGATCATGGAATAGGCGAAATAGCCTACAAAGCCCCCGGTGAAGGGAGGCATTTCCTTCAGCTTAGGCGCCCGGTATCCGGAAAGCAGGTCCCGCACCACCTCCAGCGGTTTGCCGGTATGGATCGTGCCGCTCTGGCTGCCTTCCAGAGTCACCGTGTGATCCTTGCAGGTCACATGAAGGATGGGATCAAAACAGAGGAAGGAGTATCGGGCCCATTTCTCGCCGCCCTCGATGCTTTCCAGCAGACAGTACTTCCGGCTGATCTGCTTGAGCTTGCGCAGCAGGGTGATGGGGGTGACCACATCCGCATAGACTTCCCTGCAGATGGGGATCGTATTATAGTCCTTAGCCAGTTCCTCGATGGTCTCACAAGATGGTCGGATCATATTCGTCACACATTTTCATCAGGCGATGGGATGAAAACTCCTTTCTCTTCATTTTCGGTGAGTGAGGGCCCGCAAAATTAAAAAAAGCTTTTGCCCCTATACAGGGACAAAAGCTTTAAAAACTTCTGCGATACCACCCAAATTGACGGCCGAAGCCATCCACTCATTTTGCATACCATCATATGCACCTCACTGATAACGGACGAGGTTCCCGTCAGCGTCTACTCCTGCTCCCGCAGTTTCAAGCTGCCCTCGCAAGTCCATTCGGAAAAGCTTGTGCTGCCGCACTCGCACCATCGGCGGCTCTCTGGATACACCCGGCTTTTCGTACTTCTCTTGCTCAACGGTTTGTATTTTGTTGAATTATAGCGCGAAATAACAGAGATGTCAACAACTGTCGTTAAACTTTTTTACCCGGAGCCATGGGACTGAATTGAAAAAGTAAATTACATCCCTCATGCCCATGGAAAGCGGCTGCTATACTGTCATTATAGGCTCCGGGCTTGCAGTCGGTTGGTGTTAAGGGTAATATATGAACCATGAAGCATGATGTGAAGCAGACGGCTGAACCCGGCGGCGCCGGCAGGAATACACGATGAGGGAAGGGTTGACCTTGAAGAGAAAACGGTGGATCGGAATCGTTCTGGCTTTATGGATCGTGACTTTGCCCGGCTGCGGCAGCCAGGGGGCGGAGCCCCTGCGTTTTGTCGGCAGTGTGGAGGCGGACCAGGTCGACGTTTCTCCGGAGGTGGCAGGGATCATCCAAAGCGTCCAGGCAGCGGATGGTGCGGCAGTAAAAAAAGGGGATGCCCTCATGACCCTCGACATGTCGGACTACGATATCAAGCTGCAGATGGCTCAGAAAGCGCTGGAGCAGTCTGAATTAAAGGCGGAAGACCTGCGCGGCGGCAGCAGCGGCAACCTGATCCGCCAAGCCCGGGCGAATCTTGAGAACGTCGGTGCTCAAGTCGACGGCGCGCTGAAGGAGCTGGAATATCTGGACAGCAATTTGGAAAAGGCCCGGGCACTCTTTGATTCCGGCGTTCTATCCAAGGCCGGACTGGATGAGGCGGCCCGTTTGCGGGACCGCGAACAGGCAAAATACCAAGCATTGCTGAAGCAGAAGGATGCCATGGCCGCCGCCTTGGGTTTGGCGGTGGAGGGCGCATCCAGCGAAACGCTGAAATCGGCGGAGCTGGAGATCGATATGAGGCGGCTGGAGATCGAAGACCTCCGGCGCACCATCGGAAAAGGCATTCTGAAAAGTCCGCTGGAGGGTGTGGTGCAGTCGGTCAACTATCAGGCCGGCGAGCGGATCGCGCCCGGCCAGCGTTCGGTGACGCTCATCGACCTTTCCCGGCTGACCATCAAAATCTACGTTCCCGAAAAAGAGCTGTATCGGCTGCGTCTCGGCATGCCGGCTGAATTAGTGGATGCCTTCGCCGCCGGCCGGGGGATCGGGGGCAGCGTTACCTATATTTCGTCCGAAGCGGAATTTACACCCAAAAACATTGAGTCCAGGGAAAATAAGCAGGAGATGGTCTATGAGGTCCGCATCCAGGTCCAGGATCCCGCCGGCATCATCAAGCCGGGGATGTTCCTGGATGTCTTATTGAAGGAAGGCGCCCAATGAACGGCTATCTGATCGAAACCGAAGACCTTCGCAAAGCCTTTGGAGACGTGACGGCGGTGGACGGCATATCCCTAAAGATACCGGCCGGATCGATCTACGGGATCCTGGGGCCCAACGGCGCCGGAAAATCCACCACGATCCGCATGCTCTGCGGGCTTCTGACGCCCAGCTCGGGAAAGGCCAGGGTCAACGGATTGGATGTCTACACCCAGTCCGAACAGATCAAACAGCGGCTGGGATACATGAGCCAGAGCTTCAGTCTCTATGATGATCTGACGGTGCTGGAAAACCTGCGGTTTTATGCAACGATTTATGGCGTTCGGGGCAGGGAGCGGGAGGAACGGATCCGGCAGCTGATCGCCATGGCCGGGATCACGGGCCGGGAACGGCAATTGGCCGGTACCCTGTCCGGCGGCTGGAAGCAGCGGCTGGCCTTGGGCTGCGCCTTGATCCATAAGCCGCAGCTCCTGGTTCTGGACGAGCCCACTGCCGGCGTAGACCCGGTGGCGCGGCGGGTCTTCTGGGAGCTGATTTTCAAATTGGCCGCCCAGGGGATCACCGTCCTGATTACCACCCATTATATGGACGAGGCTCAAAGCTGCGACCGGATCGCTTTCGTTTTCGGCGGCAAGATCCTGGCCGAAGGGACTCCCGCGGAGCTGGTCGCCTCCGGCGAATTCCGCAATCTTGAGGATGTGTTCATTGACTATGTGGAGCAAACCACCGGCCAAAAGGTCAGGAGTTCCTTTGAGGAAATCAAGTTTCTGCTGAGAAGCGACGGAGGTGGCGTTCAATGAACTTAAGCCGCTTCGGCATGGTCATCTGGAAGGAGTTCAAGCATATCTACCGGGATCCGGTCAGCCTGAGGCTGGTTATCCTCATGCCGCTTCTTTTCACGCTTTTGTTCGGTTATGCCATCACGACGGATGTAGAGCATATCGGCCTGGCGGTGTACGACGGGGACCAAAGCTATGAAAGCCGGGAGCTGATCCGGAAGTTTGTGGCTTCGGATTATTTCAGCCTGGAGCAAATGGCCGGCGATTCCCTTCAGCTGGAAGCCCTTCTTGACGCCGGCGAGGTCAAAGCGGCGCTGGTGATCCCGGAGGGTTATGGAAAAAAACTGAAGCGGGGCGAAGTGCCGGAAAGCCTGCTGATCATCGACGGCACGGATCCGACCATCGCTCGGACCGCGCTGCAAAGCGGAAATCTGATCGCCAATGTGTACAACATGAGAACCCTCTCCGACGGCGTGTTCCAGGTCGCCGAGATGAAGACGCGGGTTTGGTACAACCCGAATCTGGAGAGTGCAAAATTCATCATTCCCGGATTGATCGGACTGATCATGCAGAACATCACGGTGATGCTGACCGCCTTCGCCCTGGTCCGGGAGAAGGAGAAGGGGACCATCGAGCAGCTGATCGTCACGCCGCTGCGGCCTGTGGAACTGATCCTAGGCAAGCTGGTGCCGTATATCATGATCGGCAGCATCGATTTTCTGATCGCTTTGTTTTTCGGCACCTGGTATTTCCATGTGCCTATCAACGGGAGCATCTTTCTGTTGCTGGGACTGGGTTTTCTTTTCGTGATTTCCGCCCTGGCCATCGGCATGCTGATTTCGACGGTGACGAAAAACCAGCTTCAGTCCATGCAGCTGGCGTTTATCACGATCCTGCCCACCGTCCTGCTGTCCGGCTTCATGTTTCCCCGGGACGGCATGCCCCTGGCTGTGTATTGGCTTGGGAACCTGTTTCCCATGACGTATTTTCTGGAAATCCTCAGAGGGATCATCCTGAAAGGCATTGGCCTGGAATACCTCTGGAAGGAAGTTGCCGGGATGACGGCCATCGGCGCCCTGCTGCTGGCGGCGGCCATCAAAAAATTCCACAAGAGCCTGGATTGATCCAGAGAATTGTTGCAAAATCACTGGAAAAGGGTTGATTAATCCTGCGGCGGATAATATACTAATTTTCATAGTAGGGCTCTGTTGAGCCAAGGAAGATGTCTGCTGACAGCAGACGGCAGGTGTTCATGGATCCGGCTGGATCCGCACACATGTAGAACGGAAGGATGGTCAATATGAAATTGGCGATGTTTGGTACCTTTTTGGCTTTGTTGCTGTTGGGCGGTTATGTTTCCATGAAACAGACCCGCACCGTGGGGGACTTCGTGGTGGGCGGACGGTCCATCGGCCCCTGGATGTCAGCCTTTGCCTATGGTACCACTTATTTTTCTGCGGTTATTTTTGTCGGCTATGCCGGAAAGCTGGGCTGGAGCCATGGCGTTTCCACCCTCTGGATCGGCGTAGGCAATGCGATCCTGGGAAGCTTCCTGGCCTGGAAGCTCATGGCCCGGCGGACCCGGGAGATGTCGGAACGGCTCCATGCGGTGACCCTGCCGGAACTGCTGAACCGTAGGTATGACAGCCCCGGGCTGAAGACCTTTGCCGCAGCCATCATTTTTATTTTTCTGGTGCCCTATTCCGCCTCGGTCTTCATGGGGCTATCCTATGTGATCAATGAGGTGCTGATGATCGATTACAGCATCGTTCTGGCCATCATGGCCCTGGTGACGGCGGCTTTTCTGGTCATGGGCGGATATAAGGCCGTGGCGCTGACAGACTTTGTCCTGGGCTTGATCATGATCGGCGGCATCCTCTTGTTTGTCTGGAAGCTTTTCGCCAATCCGGCCGTGGGCGGCTTTTCGGCGGCGCTGGCCAAGCTGAGCCAGATCGATCCTCAGCTGGCGATGGCTTTTCCCAGCGAGAAAGCCCGGATCCTATCGCTGGGCTCTCTGATCCTGCTGACCAGCATCGGCCCCTGGGGCTTGCCCCAAATGGTCCAGAAATTCTTTGCCATCAAGGAAGTTGAGAAAATCAAAGCGGCCACCTGGATCTCCACGCTGTTTGCCCTGATCATCGGCTGCGGCGCCTACGGCTCCGGTTCGGTGGTGCGGCTTTTATTCAAAGAGCTGCCGGTGGATCCCGCCACAGGCAAAGCCACGGTGGACCTGCTGATGCCGAAGGTGATTGCCACCGCGGTGCCCGAATTCCTGGGCATGCTGATCCTTCTGCTGATCCTGTCCGCCTCCATCAGCACCCTTTCATCCCTGGTGCTGGTATCCAGTTCGACCCTGGTGATGGACCTTGTGAAGCCCAAGCTGGCGCCGAAAATTAGCAAAAGCAACGAGATCCTGTTGCTTCGGGGGCTCTGTATGGCCTTTATTTTTCTTTCCCTTTTAATTGCCCTCAAAAAACCCGCCATCATCCTGAATCTGATGGCGCTTTCCTGGGGCACCGTGGCCGGCGTCTTCCTTGGACCGTACCTCTGGGGTTTATTCTGGCCCAAGACCACGCGGCTGGGAGCCTGGGCCGGCGCGCTGGGCGGCTTGTCCACCAGCCTCGGCGTTGCGCTTTTCAGCGGATTCAATGCAGCGCTGGTCCCCATCGGCGGAGCAGCCGCCATGCTGGTCTCTCTGGTTCTGGTCCCGGCAGTCAGCCTGGTGACGCAAGGCTTCACCGAGAAGCATCTGGACGTTGTCTTCGGCCAGGTGTTTGCCAAAGAAGCCGAATAAGGCTTCACGAAATTTCGGGTGTTCATGAGGCAGCGGACCTGGAGGTGCAGGACCGCTGCTTTTTTATGCCTGAAACGGGAGAATGACGCATCGAAGACTGGATTTGCACCGTGTCCTCCGTTATAATAAGGAATATTGAAATGAGAAAGATATTTTAGAAGGGAGTGGATGCTGGTGGCCCGGGAACTGGAATTGAAATACGGCTGCAATCCGAATCAGAAGCCGTCCAGAATTTTTATGAAGGAGGGCGAGCTGCCGATCCAGGTGCTGAACGGCCGGCCAGGATACATAAACTTCATGGATGCCTTCAACAGCTGGCAGCTGGTCAAAGAATTAAAGGAAGCCACCGGACTGCCGGCGGCGGCTTCATTCAAACACGTCAGTCCTGCCGGCGCCGCGGTGGGCTTGCCCATGGATGATATTTTAAAGAAAATCTGCTTCGTGGAAGATCTTGAACTGTCTCCTTTGGCCTGTGCCTATGCCAGGGCTCGAGGCGCGGACCGGATGTCTTCCTATGGCGATTTTATCGCCCTTTCTGATGTCTGTGATATCCAGACGGCCCGCCTGATTTCCCGGGAGGTTTCCGACGGGGTGATCGCGCCGGGCTATACAGAGGAGGCCCTGAAGATCCTGAAAGAAAAGCGGAAGGGCAGCTATACCATCGTCCAGATGTCGGAAAGCTATGCACCGGCGCCCATCGAACAAAAGGACGTCTACGGCATCACCTTTGAGCAAGGCCGCAATGACCTGCGGATCAACGCCGACATGCTGCAGGAAATGCCCACTGTTAATCAGACCATTCCGGAGGATGCGAAGCGGGATCTCCTGATCGCCTTGATCACCTTGAAATACACCCAGTCCAATTCCGTATGCTACGCCAAGGGCGGCCAAGCCATCGGCATCGGCGCCGGACAGCAGTCGCGGATCCATTGCACCCGGCTGGCCGGCAGCAAAGCGGACATCTGGTATCTGCGCCAGCATCCCAAGGTCCTGAACCTTCCCTTCCGGCCGGATATCCGCCGCCCGGATCGTGACAACACCATTGACGTCTACATCTCCGATGATTTTATGGATGTTTTGGACGATGCGGTGTGGGCCGGCTTCTTCACCGAAAAGCCGGAAGCCTTGACCCGGGAAGAGAAGCGGGCGTGGCTGGACACCCTGACCGGCGTTTCCCTGGGTTCCGACGCCTTCTTCCCCTTCGGCGACAACATCGAGCGGGCCAGCCGCAGCGGCGTTCAATACATTGCCCAACCCGGCGGCTCCATCCGGGATGACCATGTGATCGCCACCTGCGACAAATACAACATGGCCATGGCCTTTACCGGCATTCGTTTATTCCATCATTAAGGGACGCGGCTTTGTGCGGCCGCTCCGGGAACCCTGGCAGCAACGCCTCGGATCTCCCGGCAGCCGCACAAGGCCTGTTTTTTGTCCTTTTGCAGAAAAATAAAGAAAATATAAAGCAATATTAATATAGCAATTTGCGAAAAGATAGGACGACAGATCGAAAAATATGGTATAATTCCTTGGATCATTTTAGAGATGGAGGGATTGGGTTGGAAAACAGAAGAATCATCCAGGTGGAGGAGAAGGTACCGCTGTCGCTGATGGCGCCTTTGAGCATCCAGCACATGTTTGCGATGTTCGGGGCCTCGGTGCTGGTACCTTTTCTTTTTGGCATCCATGCGTCCGTTGTCCTCTTTATGAACGGCTTCGGGACCTTGCTGTTCATCTTCGTCACCAAAGGCAAAGCCCCGGCGTACCTTGGCTCCAGTTTCGCTTTTATCGGCCCCGCACTTTATATTATCGGCAAATGGGGATACGCTTACGCTCAGGGCGGCTTTGCGGCCGTCGGCTTCATGGGCTGCATCCTTGCCTACATCATTTACAAATTTGGAGTCAAGTGGATCGATGTGGTGCTTCCTCCGGCCGCCATGGGCCCCGTGGTTGCCCTGATCGGCCTTGAGCTGGCAGGCACCGCAGCCAGCACCGCCGGCTTGCTTGAAAACGTCAGCTATACCCTGGACCAGGCCACCGGGATGTTCACACAGACCGTGACGGCGGTGGATCCCAAGAACGTGGCCGTTTTCGGGATCACCCTGGCGGTCGCCGTCTTTGGCTCCGTGCTCTTCAAGAAGTTCTTTGCAGTGATTCCCATCCTGGTGGCCATCGTTACCGGTTATGTGACGGCTTCGCTTTTGGGCATTGTGAGCTTTGACGCGGTTCTGACAGCCCCCTGGTTCGCGATCCCCAATTTTGGCGCCCCTAAATTCGATATCCAGGCCATCATCATCATGATGCCGGTCCTCCTGGTGATCGCCTCCGAGCACATCGGCCATCAGCTGGTCACCAGCAAGATCGTCGGACGGGATCTCCTGGTGGACCCGGGCCTGCACCGTTCCCTGTTTGCGGACAACTTCTCAACCATGATTTCTGGTTTGGTGGGCGCCGTCCCCACCACCACCTATGGCGAAAACATCGGCGTCATGGCCATGACCAGGGTTTACAGCGTCCAGGTCATCGGCGGGGCGGCGGTTTTGTCCATCCTTGTTTCCTTCATCGGTAAGCTGACGGCCCTGATCAGTACGATCCCCGGCGCGGTGATCGGCGGAATATCCTTCCTGCTGTACGGCATGATCGGCGCGTCCGGCATCCGGATCCTGATCGACGCCCAGGTGGACATGGGCCGTTCCAGAAATCTGGCGCTGACCTCTGTCGTTTTTGTGGTGGGACTTTCCGGCATCTCCCTGAAATTCGGCAATGTCCAGCTGAAGGGCATGGTTCTGGCCACCGTGGCGGGCATGATCCTGAGCCTTTTGTTCTATCTGTTTGACAAAATGGGCATGACCAACGACTGAACGCCGCTCAACCCGAGCGAACTGCGCAGGACTGCGGCGGAATGAATCGCAAAAAGGAACCGTTTGAACGATGACGTTATTTCAAACGGTTCCTTTTTTAACGGGTTTATGCCGCCCGCGCTGCCGGAGGTTTAAATCCCTTGTTTTTTCAAGTAATAGGCCACTTGATAAAACTCGATATGGTAGGCGTGCTCCAGAAGCTTTTTGGAAATCACCCGTGGTCCGTATCCCATTTTCCTGTATCCATCGATCAGTTTTCCGGCTTCCTCATCGACTTGATCCTTTCGATGAACCCCATCCGGTTTTTGATGATACACGTCAGAGGTGTCAAAGGGCAGATGCTCAAGTCCGACCTTTGTGAAGATCTCTTTTTCATCGGCGATGTCCGATATCAGGGGTGCCGCGGCATCGATGCTGCAATTTACAATGTCTCTGAATTGCCGGATGTTCCTGGGGTAATGCGCTTTTAAGATCGCCTCTTCAACCTCTTTGGAAAACTCGACCCGATACCTGATGCCGTGCAGCTCTTCCACGGCGCTGGTATATTTTTCAATAAAGTACTGCAGCAAAGCCTTTTTCTCAACGATGCTCCGTTCATTGAGCGAGGGCAGATACAGCTCATACTGGGCCAAACGCTGGTATAGCTCGGGGAGCATTTCTTCTTTCAGGTTTTTCGTGGACGCCGCAATGATGATCACATCCACCGGGATCTCTTTGGATCCGCCGATCCTCCGGATCTTGCCGGACTCGACGGCCTTAAGCAGCATGGTTTGATAGTGCTTCAAGGCATGGGCTTCATCCAGAAACAAGATGCCCCCGTTGGCCTGTTCGAACAGGCCCTTTTTTTGTTTTGCGCCGGTGTAGGCGCCTTCCTCACTGCCAAAGATTTCTACAGCGGCAATGTCGGGATTGGTGAATTGCCCGCAGTTGATTTCGATGAAGGGCGCTTTTTTGTCGATCGCCTTGACCTCGATGGCGAAATCATAAATCAGGTTTGCCAGCATGGTTTTTCCCGTGCCGGATTCTCCGATGATGATCGAGTGTCGTGGCCCGCCCAGGGAAGCGACGCTGCGCCTGGCTTTTGCCACAACCTGAGCCAGGCTCCCAAGATTGCCGATAATGGAAAAGACGTCTTTTTCCGGCTCGTTTAATTTCAGATGCAGCTGGAGGTATTTGATCTTCTGGTTCAGCGCATCGATTTCCCGGATGTCTCTGAAGATGGAGTACGCCCCCATGAACTGATGCTGGATATAAATGGGATAAGAACTGACAATGTATTTTTTTGTCCCGATAAAGTGGATTTTCCGATCGAGGATGGCGCATTTCTTATCCAAAACCTGCAGGAGGACGGCGTTCGGATAATACTTGGCAATATGGGTGCCGATCATATTTTCAGCTTTTTGGTTGACGTAATCGGCGGATACTCTATTGGAATAGATGAGGATTCCGTCCGTATCCACGATGTTGATGCCATCGTTGCTGCGGTCAAGGATCTCTCTGAGGATGCCCCATCGGTACAAATCATCCAAATGAAGATGCATCGCCAACACTCCTAACAATCATAACAATTATAACAAACATACTAACAGCGAACCGGATCCAAATCAAGTAAAAATACTGAATATTCGCAAATAATGCACTTGGCATGCCTCTTGCTGATATACAAAACATCAAGTTGAAAGAGGTGACCCTTTATGAAAACCAACTTATACAACAACAAACGGACCACCCCGGAGGCTGCGGCAAGGCGGGTCAAATCCGGAGACCGGGTGGTGCTGGGGCATTGTGTCGCCGAACCGCAGGTTCTCGTCGAAGCCTTGATGAATAGAAAAGATGAACTAAGCGACGTGGAAATCGTTCATATGGTGCCACTGGGGAAGTCGGTCTATTGCCTGCCTGAAATGAAAGGCCATTTCAGGCATAATGGAATTTTTATCGGCGCCCCCACACGGAAAGCGGTGCATGAAGGCCTTGCGGATTATACGCCTTGTTATTTTTCCGAGATTCCTCGTTTATTCAATCGTCAATACCTCCGGACGGATGTGGCGATGATCTCCGTCAGTCCGCCGGATGATCATGGGTATATGAGCCTGGGCACCTCGGTGGACTATACGATGGCGGCCGTGAAAAACGCCAACATCGTGATTGCGGAAATCAATGACCGGATGATCCGAACCTACGGCAATTCGTATATCCATATCTCTGAAGTCGATCATATTGTTGAAACCTCCTATCCCTTGCCGGAGTATCAACCGAAGGAAGCCACCCACATCGAGCGCCGGATCGGGGAGAACTGCGCAAAACTGATCGAAGACGGCTCGACCCTCCAGTTGGGGATCGGATCCATACCGGATGCGGTGCTGACGTTCCTGAAGGACAAGAAGGATCTGGGGATCCACTCGGAAATGATTTCGGACGGCGTGGTGGATCTATACCGGGACGGCGTCATTACCAATAAGGCCAAAAGCATCCATCCTGGAAAAATGATCGTGACCTTTTTGATGGGCACTCAGAAATTGTACGACTTTGCCCATAATAATCCGGCCCTGGAAATGCATCCTGTGGATTATACCAACCACCCCGGCGTCATCAGTCAGAACCATAAGATGGTCTCCATCAATTCCTGCGTCCAGGTGGACCTGATGGGGCAGATCAATTCAGAGTCCATCGGATACAAGCACTTCAGCGGCGTCGGCGGACAGGTGGACTTTGTACGCGGCGCCAGCATGTGTCCGGATGGGAAATCCATCATTGTCTTACCCTCCACCGCAAAAGACGATGCGATTTCCCGGATCGTGCCTGTGCTGGACGATGGGTCAGCGGTTACGTCTTCAAGAAATGATGTGCATTATGTGGTCACGGAATACGGCATTGCGGAGCTGAGGGGGAAAACGCTGAAGCAACGGGCAGA
>CALMWJ010000305.1 GCA_937873525.1 uncultured Peptococcaceae bacterium
CCCCAAGCCGAGACGGTTTGGCGGCAGGCGGACAAGTATGACGTCCCCAGAATCGCCTATGTCAATAAAATGGACCGCATCGGCGCGGATTTCTACCGTGTCCTCAAAATGATGAAGGACCGGTTGAAAACCAATCCGGTACCCATCCAGCTGCCCATCGGCGCTGAAGAAAACTTTGCCGGGATCATCGATCTGGTCACCATGAAAACCGAGATCTATAAGGATGACCAGGGCAAGGAAATCGAAATCGCGGACATTCCTGAGGCCATGAAAGAATTGGCCCAGGAATACCATGAAAAGATGGTCGAAGCCGTGGCAGAGCAGGATGAGGAACTTATGATGAAATTCCTCGAGGGTGAAGAACTCACCGAAGAGGAAATCAAAAAGGGCCTTCGGGCCGCCACCATCAACGTGGCGATCACCCCCGTGGTCTGCGGCTCCTCCTTTAAGAACAAGGGCGTTCAGCCGATGATCGACGCCGTTGTCGACTATCTGCCGTCGCCGTTGGACATCCCTGCCATTGAGGGTATGGAGACCGATACGGCGGAACCGGAAATCCGAAACGCTTCGGATGAAGACCCATTCTCCGCCTTGGCATTTAAGATCATGACCGACCCCTTTGTAGGGAAATTGTGCTTCTTCCGGGTTTACTCCGGCACCTTGAAGGCCGGCACCACCGTTTTCAATGCCACCACCGGCAAAAGAGAGCGTTGCGGACGCCTCCTGATGATGCACGCCAATCACCGGGAAGAAATCAACCAGGTTTTCACCGGCGATATTGCCGCTATGGTGGGTCTGAAGGATACCACCACCGGCGATACCCTGTGCGATGAGGACCATCCCATCGTCCTGGAGTCCATGGTCTTCCCTGAACCGGTTATTGACGTGGCGATCGAACCGAAGACCAAAGCCGACCAGGATAAAATGGGCGTCGCTTTGGGCAAGCTCAGCGACGAAGACCCCACCTTCCGGATGCACACGGACGTCGATACCGGCCAGACCATTATTTCCGGCATGGGCGAGCTGCACCTGGATATCATCGTGGACCGTCTCCTGCGCGAGTTCAAGGTCAACGCCAACGTCGGCCGTCCGCAGGTTGCTTACAAAGAAACCATCAAAAAGCCGGTGCGCTGTGAAGGCAAATTCGTCCGCCAGTCCGGCGGCCGCGGCCAATACGGCCACTGCGTCCTGGAACTTGAACCTCAGGAACCGGGCAAGGGCTATGAATTTGTCAACAAAATCGTTGGCGGCGTGGTTCCCAAGGAATACATCAGCCCCATCGACAACGGCATTAAAGAAGCCATGGAAACCGGTGTTTTAGCCGGATATCCCACCATCGACGTGAAAGTCACGCTGGTCGACGGGTCTTACCATGAAGTCGACTCTTCTGAAATGGCCTTTAAGATCGCTGGCTCCATGGGTTATAAAAACGGTGCGGTCAAAGCCAATCCTGTGATCCTTGAACCGGTCATGTCCGTCGAGGTCACCGTTCCCGAAGAGTACATGGGCGACGTGATGGGAGATATGAGCTCCCGCCGCGGCCGTATCGAAGGAATGGAAGACCAGAGCGGCAGCAAAGTGATCCGGGGGATCGTACCTCTCGGTGAAATGTTCGGCTATGCGACGGATCTGCGGTCCCGTACCCAAGGACGCGGCGTTTACGTCATGCAGTTCTCCCATTACGAGGAAGCAGCCAAGAGCGTAGCAGAAGAAATCGTCAAGAAACGCCAAGGAAAATAACAAACCTTTTGAAGGAGGAATTGGAACAATGGCAAAGGCAAAATTCGAAAGAACCAAACCC
>CALMWJ010000306.1 GCA_937873525.1 uncultured Peptococcaceae bacterium
TGAGGTAGTCACAAGGAATATTGGGGTGAAACAGGTAATTATAGTAATGAAACTGAAGTTCGCCTCCGAAAATGAAGCCATCTATGTGGTCCTTGATAGCAAGCAGCTTGTTTTCGGTTTCTTCGGAAACATAATGTAAGTCATCGATCAGATAGATGGGATCTATATCAGGGAAAAAGCTTTCAACGACATTCTGAATGCATTTGGAACGTGCTTCGGAGCATAAAAAACCGATTCTCATAAGTTCCTCCTATTTTGGACACATTTAGGTTCGTTTTTAGACGATTCAGATCTGATACTATAATACCAGACAAATTGTTGAATTATTAAGAAAATTATTTGTCGAAAATTCATTTTGGAGGCGAGACTATGAGTGAACCAGCTTTAAAGGCCAGTGGAAAAGACCCGAAACCAGAAGCTAAGAAGAAATTCAAAATGCCTGACACCTATGTATTGCTGTTGTTTTTTATTTTATGTTCAGCGCTGCTGACCTATATCATGCCTGCCGGTACATACGATTTTTTCCCGGATACAAAAAATATTGACCCGAACTCATTCCATCATATCGACAATACACCGGTAAACCTCTTTTACGCGTTTCAGTCTATCACGGAAGGGATGATTAAATCCGCTTCGATTATCTTCACCGTTTTCCTGGTTTCTGGGGCGTTCAAGATTATCAACGATACCGGTTCGATCGATTCCGGCATTGATTTTTTAGCCCAAAAACTGAAGGATAAAGTCCTCATCTTGATCCCGATCGTCATGATTGTTATGTCCATTTTGGGTTATCTTGGTATTATAGTCAATCAGACTATTGTCTTTATTCCAATTGGTCTCTTAATTGCCAGAAAGCTCAAGCTTGACCCGATTGTTGGCCTTTCCATGATGTATCTCGCCACCTATGCTGGTTTCATAGGTTCCGGCATGGATCCATTTACCATTGTCGTAGCTCAAAAAATCGCCGGACTGCCAATCTTATCCGCCATTGTGTTCAGAACCGTTGTCTTTGTGATCATGCTTGCTGCTGCGATTATTTATCTGATGCGATATGCCAAAAAAGTCATGGAGAAGCCTGAAACCTCTGTTCTGGGGACTGACTATGAATGGGCAGTGGAGGCACATTCCACTTATGGTTTCAGCACCCGGCACAAGATCATTCTTTCCGCGATCTTTCTGACCTTCGCTTACTATGTTTACGCTGCTCAAGCCAAAGGTTGGGACATGAATGAGCTCAATACGGTCGTCATAATGCTGGCAGTTTTCAGCGGCATTGTCGGCAAAATGACTTTTGATAAAATGAGCAAATCTTTTGTCGATGGTTGTAAAATGGCCGTCTTCTCAGCCATTCTGATCGGTTTTGCCACAGCGATTTCGGTCGTGCTGACCAAAGGCAACATTATCCATACCATCATCTATTATGCATCCCTTCCACTTAAGAGTATGTCGACCTATGTGTCCGCCATTTTCATCTTTGCCTTCAACTGGGTCTTCAATTTCTTCGTTCCATCCGGCAGTGGCCAGGCGGCCGTCGTTATGCCAATTCTGGCGCCTTTAGGGGATGTCATAGGCCTGTCAAAACAAGTTATTGTCTCTGCCTACAAATATGGAGACGGCATTACTAATCTTATTATTCCGACTTCCGGCACCCTCATGGGCTTCATAGGGCTTGCGAAGGTTCCATATGATAAATGGCTGAAGTTCATTCTTCCGCTGATCTGGATTTGGACCGGGATTGCTGCAGTGGCTGTCTTAGCAGGGGTTATGATAGGCCATTGATAGATCGGGGATTCCCGCTTTGACCGATTAATCTAATAGCACATGATGTGGCTGTGATGCATTGGATCATAGCCACATTTTAATATGGGAGGAATGAAAATGCATCAGGCCCTTGAAGGCATTAAAGTTTTGGATTTAACCCGAGTTCTGGCCGGCCCATACTGTACTATGATTTTGGCGGATCTGGGTGCGGAGGTCATCAAAGTCGAAGAGCCAGGGAAAGGCGACGACTCCAGACATTTTGGGCCTTATATCCAAGGTGAAAGCGCATACTTCATGAGCATCAACCGAAATAA
>CALMWJ010000307.1 GCA_937873525.1 uncultured Peptococcaceae bacterium
CAAAAATCAGATTGGCATGGCTCCTCCAGCGCACCTGGGGTGTCCGTTCGGGGTCGTCCTCCGGATAATAATTTTTCGGGATCCGGATGGGCAGTCCTCTGGAAACGTCCCGGTCATACTCCGCCTTCAGGGTCAGGGCATCATATTCGAAATGGCCGAAGATATAGATCTGCCGCCCGTTGAGGGCCCGGACGATGTTGACGCCCGCCTCTTCGGACTCCGCCACCAGATCCAGTTCGGAGCAGGCCAGGATATCCTCCTTGAGCACCTCCGTGTGCCGGGAATGGGGACAATAGAACACATCGTCAAAGCCCCTCAGAAGCCGGACATAGCTGCGGGTGGCTTGATGGGGAAACACACCGAAGCACTTTTCAGGCAGGTGGTGCTTCGGCACCCCGTAATGGTAATACAGTCCCGCCTGGGCACCCCAGCAAATATGCATGGTGGAATAAACATGACGGGTGGACCAGTCCATGATCTGGCACAGTTCCTCCCAGTAATCCACGTCCACAAAGTCCAGGTCCTCCACCGGCGCTCCCGTGATGATCAGTCCGTCAAAACGTTCCTTCTTGATTTCATCCCAGGTTTTGTAGAAAGCGGTCAGGTGGGCTTCCGGCGTATTTTTACTGACATGGGAAATCGACTGAAGCAGAGTGATGTCCACCTGCAAAGGCGTATTGCCCAGCAAGCGCAGCAATTGGGTTTCCGTTGCGATTTTCGTGGGCATCAGATTCAGGATCGCGACTTTCAGAGGCCGGATGTCCTGGGAATAAGCTCTCTGCTCCGACATAATGAAAATATTTTCATTGCTTAAGGTTGCCGCTGCCGGCAAATGGTCTGGTATTCGAATGGGCAATCGAATCACTTCCCTTCTTCAGGATGCTCTATGGAGCGTTATAAAACACCCTCCAGCCTCACGCCACAGGCAGCCCCATGGCCTGGGCCATGTCGGCGATGATGTCCTTGGCGTCTTCCAGACCCAGGGAGACGCGGATCAGTTCCGGATTGACGCCGGCCGCGATCTGGTCCTCCTCGGACATTTGCTGGTGGGTGGTGCTGCCGGGATGGGTCACGATGGAACGGGTGTCCCCCACATTGGTCACATGGGACATCAGCTTCACCGACTCGATGAATTGTTTGCCGGCGGCCAGACCGCCCTTCAGGCCAAAGGAGAAGATGGCGCCGATTCCTCGAGGCATATATTTCCGGACCAGCGGATAATCGGGATGATCGGGATCCGCCGGGTAATTGATCCAGGATACCTTGGGATTGTCCTTGAGCCAGGCCGCCACAGCGTTGGCGTTTTCAACGTGCTTGCGCATCCGCAGGGAAAGGGTCTCGATGCCCTGCAGGATCAGCCAGGCATTCATGGGACTGATGGCCGGGCCCATGTCCCGCATCATCTGGACGCGGGCTTTGACAATGTAGGCCGAGGCTCCGAAGTCCTGCACATAACGGAGGCCGTGATAGCTTTCATCCGGTTCCGTCAGGCCGGGGAAACGGCCGGAGGCCGCCCAGTCGAATTTTCCGGAATCTACGATGATGCCGCCCAAAGAATTGCCATGGCCGCCCAGATATTTGGTGGCGGAATGGATCACGATGTCGGCGCCGAACTCCATAGGCCGGCTCAAATATGGCGTGGTAAAGGTGGCATCCACCAGGAGGGGCAGCCCATGCGCATGGGCGATGGCCGCCACAGCCTCCATATCCACCATGGCCATGCTGGGATTGCTGATGTTCTCCACATAAACGGCACGGGTCTTTTCATTGATCGCCGCCCGGAAGCCCTCTAAATCTTTGGGATCCACAAAATGGACCTTGATGCCCAATTTGAGGAAGGTCACCGCAAACAGATTGAAGGTACCGCCATACAAGGCACTGGAGGCCACGATCTCCTGGCCGGATTCCACGATGTTCAGACAGGCCAGCATGATGGCCGACATGCCGGAGGCGGTGGCCAGTGCCCCGACGCCGCCTTCCAGCGCCGCCATGCGCTTTTCCAGGACGTCGGTGGTGGGATTCTGAAGCCGCGTATAGATGTTGCCTTCCTCTTTCAGGGAAAAAAGGTCTGCCGCATGCTGGGCATCCCGGAACACATAGGCTGTGGTCTGGTAGATGGGCAGGGCCCTGGACCCGGTCACCGGATCCGGCACCTGTCCGGCATGGATCTGAAGGGTGTCAAATCCCCAGTTTTCTTTTGTCATATTTCTTCGCCTCCATCCTTCAGGAACGGTTCAGCGCCCGGTGGGCGATGTCGCTGCGATACTGCATGCCGTCAAAGGAGATCACCTTCACCCCGGCATAGGCTTTCTGCAAGGCCAAAGTCAGGGTTTCGCCCAGAGCCGTCACGGAGAGCACTCGGCCGCCGTTGGTTTGAAACAAGGCTCCGGACTCGGTCTCTTTGCGCGTGGTGCCGCAGTGAAAGACGATCACATCCCCGGGCGCCTGGTCCAGGCCGCGGATCGCATCGCCTTTGCGGACGGTCCCCGGATAGCCGTGGGCCGCCAGCACCACGGTGACGCAATGGCCTTCATGCCATTCCAGGGGAAGCTGGTCCAGAGTCCCGTCAATGCAGGCCATCATGGTTGAAACCAAATCCGTTTTCAGCATGGGCAGCACCACTTCCGTTTCCGGGTCGCCGAAACGGGCATTGAATTCCAAAACCATGGGCCCCTTGGCCGTGATCATCAGTCCGGCATAAAGGACACCCTTGAATTCCCGGCCTTCTGCAGCCATGGCCTTTACCACAGGCTGCAGGACCATCCGCTGAACTTCCGCCACCAGCTCGTCGGTCCCCACCGGAGCCGGCGCATAAGCCCCCATGCCGCCGGTGTTGGGCCCCAGGTCGCCGTCGAAGATCCGTTTGTGGTCCTGAGCGGTCATCATGGGCACCACCGTTTTTCCGTCGCTGAAGGCCATCAGGCTCAGTTCTTCGCCTTCAAGATATTCTTCAATGACCAGGGCGGCGCCGGCCGCGCCGAAGGCATTTTCCGCCAGGATGTGATCGATGGCCGCATCCGCTTCCTGCTGGGTCTCACAGATGAGAACGCCCTTGCCGGCCGCCAATCCATCCGCCTTGACCACCCAGGGTCCTTCAAAGGTGCGGACAAAGGCTTTGGCAGGCTCGACGCCATTGAAAATGCCGTACTTCGCCGTGGGAATGCCATGGCGCGCCATAAAATCTTTGGAAAAGGCTTTGCTGCCCTCCAGGCGGGCTGCTTCCCCGGTCGGTCCGAAAGCCGGGATGCCCGCCGCCGTCATGGCGTCCACCAGGCCCAAGGTCAGCGGCAATTCAGGGCCCACCACCACCAGCCCGATGTGCTGTTCTTTTGCAAAGGCAACCAGAGCCGGAATATCATCCACAGCGATGGGCACATTTTCGGCCAGCCCCGCGGTGCCGCCATTGCCGGGAGCGCAATAGAGCTTCTCCGTCCGCGGGCTTTGCTGCAGTTTCCAGGCCAGGGCATGCTCCCGGCCGCCGCTGCCTACAATCAGGATCTTCAAGTGCTTCCCTCCTATTTCAAAAGCCTTCGGCTATTTGTTTTCTTCCAGATAGGCGGCAATGCAGAGGTCGTAAGCCGCCGTATGGGCAAAGGCTTCCGCCGCCAGCTGCCGGCGCATGGCCAGGGAAACCTCGCCGTTTTCACGCAGCTCCGCCAGAAGCTGCGGATAGCGTTCCGGCTTGACCACAATGGCCACCCGCTCATGATTTTTGGCGGATGCCCGGACCATGGCCGGCCCGCCAATGTCGATCTGTTCCACCGCTTCTTCCCGGGTGATGCCCGGCTTGGCGATGGTCTCGCGGAAAGGATAAAGGTTGACCACCACAAGGTCGATCATGTCAATGCCTGCAGCCGCGGCTTCGCTTTGATGCTCTGCCGTGGGCCGTGCCAGGATCCCGCCGTGGATCTTGGGGTGAAGGGTTTTTACCCGGCCGTCCATGATTTCGGGAAAGCCGGTCACGGAGGAGACGGTGCGGACCGGAACGCCGGCTTCCTGCAAGGTCTTGAAGGTGCCTCCGGTGGAAATGATTTCATAGCCTAATTCAGTCAGTGCTTTGCCGAGCTCCACGATCCCCGTTTTGTCCGATACGCTGACCAATGCTCTTTTACCCATGTCGATCGATCTCCTTTATATGTCAATTGATATCTATTTTCTTTTGAATCGCCTCTTTGAATCACCTTCGGGCCGGAGGCCTAAAGGATGGTCACCCGCCGGCCCTCCCGGCGGATCCTCCCCTGGCTGTACAGCTCCAGGACCTGGGCATAAAGCTTGTGCTCCTCCGCCAGGATGCGGGCAGAAAGGGTTTCCTGTGTGTCCTCGGGCAGCACCCGGACCACAGCCTGGTCGATGATCGGCCCTGTATCCACCCCTTCATCCACGAAATGGACCGTACAGCCGCTGTAGCGCACGCCGTATTCCACCGCCTGGGCCTGGGCATGCAAGCCCGGAAAGGCCGGCAGAAGGGCCGGATGGATATTGAAAATGGGCACGCCCGCCTCGTGAACGAATTGGCTGCCAAGGATCCTCATGTAGCCGGCCAGAACGATACAGTCCGGCTGGCAGGCGGATACGGCGGCCAGCAGCCGCTGCTCATAGCCGGCTTTGCCGTCCCCAAGCTTGGGATTGACCCATAGGGCCGGAATCTGCCGCGCTCTGGCATGATCCAGGGCCTTGGCATCCTCCCGGTCGCTGATCACCGCCGCCACCTGGCCGGACAAACGGCCAGACTCAATGGCTTTCAGGATCGCCAGTAAATTCGATCCCCGGCCGGAGGCCAGAACCACCATACGAAGCATGCCTATCCCTCCAAGCCTTTCACGATCACATCGCCTTCACCGGGAACGACCTTGCCGATCACCCAAGCCGCTTCCCCCTGGCCGGCCAGGTAATCCAGCATGGCCGCTGCCTCATCTTCCGCCACAAAAAAGCAAAAGCCGATGCCCATGTTGTAGGTTCGGAGCATTTCCGTGGTGTCCACGTTGCCGGCAGCCTGAAGCCATCTGAAAACCGGCAGCACAGGCCAGCTGCCCCAGCTGAGCTCAATGGCCGTGCCCTTGGGCAGGACCCTATTGGGGTTTTCCAGAAGTCCGCCGCCGGTGATGTGGCTCATCGCTTTGACAGTGACGCCTTGAGCCGGCAGCTCCGCCAGGGCCTTCAAGACCATTTTGACATAGATCCGGGTCGGTTTCAGCAATTCGTCGGCCACGGTGCAGCCCCACTCAGGAATCACTTCGTCCAGCTTTTTGCCGGCATGATCGAAGACGATCTTGCGGGTCAGGGAATACCCATTGGAGTGCAAACCGGAGGAAGAGACGCCGATCAGCACGTCGCCGGATCTGATGGTGCTGCCGTCGATCATCTGGTCTTTGTTGACAGCCCCCACCGCAAAGCCGGCAATGTCATATTCACCGGGTTTGTAGAAGCCGGGCATTTCAGCGGTTTCCCCGCCGGCCAGGGCGCAGCCCGCCTGGCAGCAGCCGATCGCCACGCCGGAAACGATGGCTTCCGCCTGGGCGGGATCCAGCTGTCCCACGGCCAGATAATCCAAAAAGAAAAGGGGCTCCGCGCCGGAGACCAGAATGTCGTTGACACACATGGCTACGGCATCGATGCCAATGGTATCGTGACGGTCCGCGGCCTGGGCGACGGCCAGCTTGGTGCCGACGCCGTCGGTCCCGGAAACCAGGACAGGTTGTTTGTATTTCTCAAGGTCCAGCTGAAAAAGGGCGCCGAAGCCGCCGATACCGCCCAGCAGTCCCGGACGGCGTGTTTTTTCCACCCACGGCTTGATCCGGTCAACGGTTTCATTTCCCCGGTCAATGTCCACCCCTGCCGCGCGGTAGGTGATTTTTTCCTGGCTGTTGCTCATTTCGTCCTCCTTATGCAATGATCGATCCGGGATGTGGATTATTCCCCCATGGCCTTGAGCTGGGCTTGAAGCTTTTCGTCCTTGGCTTCCACTTCCCGGGCCATGCTCTCTTTGTATTCGAGGAATTTCTGGCGCAGACCGGCATCCTTGATGCCCAGCATCTGAATCGCCAGCAGCGCAGCGTTTTTCGCCCCGTCAATGGCCATGGTGGCCACAGGCACGCCGGAGGGCATCTGAACCATGGCGTATAAGGCATCAACGCCCTGCAGCGCGGTGCCGTTGATGGGTACGCCGATCACCGGCAGCGGCGTTTCAGAGGCCAGCACACCGGCAAGGTGGGCCGCGGCGCCGGCGCCGGCGATGATCACATCGATCCCCCGCCCATGGGCTTCTCTTGACAAGGCCAGGGCCTTGGCCGGCGTCCGGTGGGCCGACGCAACATGGACTTCATACCCAACCTGGAACGCCTTCAGCGTCTGGACCGCTTTCTCCATGATCTTCCAATCCGAATCGCTGCCCATGATGATCAAAACCTTTGCTTCCATATGACACGCATCCTTTCTTTTGATGCAAACAGAACCGGATGCTCCGGGCTGTTTATACACTACTTTTTTTGTAATACTTTATTATAGCATGAGTTTTCGAATTAAAAAACTTCGGGATTTGTATACACTCATGAAGACAGGGTCTTTTCGACGAGGGTCCTGAGCTTGTTTTGAAAGGCTTCATCCTGGGCCTTGACGCGTTTGGCCGGGCCCTTCAGCCGGCCGCCGGCGCTGCGGATCTTCTTGGCCGCGTGACGGGCATAAAGCAGTCCGTCGATATTGTCCGCGGTATATTCCTGGCCGTTCTGGCTGATGGGGATGCCTCCTTTGGCCAGACACATGGCAGCCAGACCATAATCCTGGGTCACCACGATATCCCCCTTGCGCACCCGGTTCACTAAAGCGAAGTCCACACTGTCCGCCCCTTGGGACAGGATTACCGTCTCCGCGCCGGGCTTTTCGATCCGGTGGGCCGTATCGCACAGGATCACGCAGGGGATGTGGTGTTGCCGGGCCAGCTCCGCCGCAAGCTCCACCACCGGACATCCGTCGGCGTCGATCAGGATCTGCATGGCGCATCACCGATATATTCGAAACGCATGACCTGGCGGCCATCCGCGTTCACGCTCTGGTTCCACATGGAAGCCGGCCGCACCCAAAGGCCCCCTTCCCCATACAAAGCACGGTAGACCACCATCGCTTCCAGGGTTTCCGAATGCCTTGCCACGCCGAGGACTTCATATTCCTTTCCTTTATAATGACGGTAACGTCCAAGTCGGATGTTTTCCATGGCGCCTCCTGCTTCCCGGGAAATTCTTTTGTATCAGTGTAGCATCGATGGGGGAAAATATCCACAAGGTTTCCGATCGAATTCCAGCATCCTTGCGGTCCATGAGGCCATGAGAAAAGCCCTGTCCGATCAGTTCCTCGGATAGGGCTTCTCTCGTTCTTTGCCTTTCGAACTGATCCTTCAGGCCGATTCGGACTCTGGGATACACCGGCAGTTCATCCGCTGTTTCTCTTCCAGCTTGCTATAAAGAATGGCGATCACCGCTGAGCTTATGCTGAGGGCCGCCGCGATCATATAGGCGTATCGGTAATCCCCGGTCGAATCGGCGATTCTCCCGGCAAGGATCGGACCTGCGACGCCTCCGAATCCCCAGGCCGAAAACAAGATCCCGTAGTTCACGCCAAAGTTCTTCTTTCCAAAAAGGTCCGATATGGCCGAAGGATACACCGAAAAACTGCTTCCGTAGGTGAAGGTGATGACCGCGGCGCCGAAAAGCAGCGCATAAAAAGAGTCAAACCGGTTCATGATCAGGAAAATGAGGCCTTGGCTTGCCGATAACAGAAGCATGGTTTTTGCTCTGCCGATCTTATCCGAAAGCATGCCGGAAACCGGTCTTCCTCCCGCATTGGATATGGCCGTCAGCGCCACCAGAGTGAATCCAAGGTTTTTCCCCAGCTGCAGAGAAACGATTTTCGAAAGATGGCCGATGATCATCAGACCGCCCAACGCCCCTGAGGCAAACATGATCCAAAGCAGAATAAATTCCTTCGTCCTGACCATCTTCTGCCAAGGCACTTCATTTCCTGTGATTTCACGGGTCTTAAGGACACCTTCCCTTTGGGCAAACCATTGGGAAAGGGATACAACCAAAAGGATCAATGAAATCCCAAGGATCCTGAAGGCCGAAAAGATACCAAATCGGTTGATCATCCAGTTGGTCAGGGGCGCCATATAAATCGTTGAAAGTCCGAAGCCGCTGACAACGATTCCGGTAATGACGCCCTTTTTATTTTCAGGGAACCATTGGACCACCGCCGGGGTCACGGCGGCATAACCGATGCCGATGCCGGAACCTGATAAAATCCCGAAGGAGATGCACATGCCGAGGGTCGATTGAAACAGGCTGGACAGGATCAACCCCAGTCCCGTCAGGATCCCGCCGATGGAGGCGATGGTTTTCCCTCCATATTTTGCCTGAAGCTTGCCGGCCGGGATCATCATCACGGCAAACAGCATGATGGCGGTGGTATAGGGCAAAGAGGCCTGGGTTTTCGTCCAATGGAGCGTCTCCGTCAGATTATAGGCAAAGATGCTCCAGGAATATAATACACCGAAGGTCATGTTGATCAGGAAGCCCGCCGCCAGGGCTTTGAAGCCATGGATATTTTTCATCGTTTTATCTCCTTTGATCATATTCTGCCAACAGTTTTTCCCTGAATTTCGGATGTGCAATGCCAATCAGGGCTTCCGCGCGCTGTTTGAGCGTTTTTCCCCGCAGCTCCGCAATGCCGTACTCCGTGACCACATAATGCACATCATTTCTTGATGTGGTCACCGCCGATCCGTCATCCAGCACAGGCACGATCCGGGAAATCGCATCGTCTTTTGCCGTGGAGGGTAAGACAATGATGGATTTCCCATCCGGGCACATGCTGGCGCCCCGTACGAAGTCCACTTGGCCGCCCACGCCGCTGAAGTGCTTGTACCCAATGCTCTCCGAATTGATCTGCCCCATCAGGTCC
>CALMWJ010000308.1 GCA_937873525.1 uncultured Peptococcaceae bacterium
GCGGCAGAGGATGCCTTCAAGCGGCTGATTGCGCCTTCTCTGGAGCGGGAGCTGCGCAGCGACTTGACGGAGCGGGCCTCCGAGCAGGCCATTAAAAATTTCGGCGTTAATCTGAAAGCCTTGCTGATGCAGCCCCCGGTCAAGGGCAAAGTGACCTTGGGCTTTGACCCGGCTTATCGGACCGGCTGCAAGCTGGCGGTGGTGGACGGTACGGGAAAGGCTTTGGAAACCACGGTCATTTATCCCACACCGCCCCAAAACAAAACGGCGGAGGCCAAGGAGAAGCTGCTGGACCTGATCCGCCGCCATCAGGTGGATGTGATCGCCATAGGCAACGGCACGGCTTCCAAGGAATCGGAGATTTTTGTGGCCCAGGTGATCAAGGAAGCCTCCCGGCTGGTAGCATACATGATGGTCAACGAGGCCGGCGCCTCCGTCTATTCCGCATCCAAGCTGGCGGCCCAGGAATTTCCGGAATACGATGTGTCCTTGCGCAGCGCAGTTTCCATTGCGCGGCGGCTGCAGGATCCCTTGGCGGAGCTGGTGAAGATCGATCCCAAGTCTGTGGGCGTGGGGCAATACCAACACGACATGCCGGAAAAACGTCTGGATGAGACCCTGACCGGGGTGGTGGAGGATTGCGTCAACCAGGTTGGGGTGGATCTGAACACCGCGTCGGCGTCCCTTCTGACTTATATTGCCGGCCTGTCCGGAACGGTGGCTAAAAACATTGTGGCCTTCCGCGATGAAAAGGGTGTTTTTCACAGCCGGAAGGAGCTGCTGAAGATTCCGAAGCTGGGCCCCAAGGCCTTCGAACAATGCGCCGGTTTTTTGCGGATTCCGGAGGCGGACAATGTACTGGACCATACGGCGGTCCATCCCGAATCCTATGAGGCGGCTGGGAAATTGCTCAAGTTGTTCGGTTACGGACTCTCTGACATTGGCAGCGCCGCGCTGCGCCAGCTGCCGGATCTGATCCGGGCCAAGGGCGAGGGACAGGTGGCCGATGCCTGCGGCGTGGGGGTGCCGACGCTGCGGGACATGGTGGGGGAACTGCTGCGGCCGGGCCGGGATCTTAGGGACGACTTACCGGCGCCCCAGCTGCGGACGGACGTGATGAGCATGGAGGACCTGAAGCCGGGCCTTGAGCTGCAGGGTACGGTCCGCAACGTAATCGATTTTGGCGTTTTTGTGGACATTGGGGTGCATCAGGACGGACTGGTTCACATTTCTGAAGTCTGCAATCGTTATATCAAGCATCCTTCGGAAGTGGTGAAGGTGGGCGATCCGGTGACGGTCTGGGTGCTGGCGGTGGATGTGCCGAAGAAGCGCATCAGCCTGACCATGAAGCGGAAGCCTTCGCCTGTAGAGTAGGAGCGAAGAAGGGGCAGAGGATAAAAAAATAAAATTACCCCTTTTCATATTGAACAATTCAAGGTATAATATTTTTTGCAGTCATCAAAACTGCATTGAAATGCGATGGGCCAATAGCTCAGCTGGTAGAGCACCTGACTCTTAATCAGGGTGTCCTG
>CALMWJ010000309.1 GCA_937873525.1 uncultured Peptococcaceae bacterium
AAGCACCCAGCGTCATGAGGCGTTCTATCTCATGTTCCCAATCTGCCGGCGCAAAGCTTCGATGACATACTCCTGATATCCCGGCTTCTTGATCGCTTGAATTTCCCGTGCCAATTCCTGGAGAATGGGATTCCGGAGCTTTTCCAGCTGCCTCAACCGTTTGGGGCCGATGGTTCTGTCTGCCAAAGACCGATGGTATACCTCTTTTTCATACCCAACCAGCTTTACCTGGTCTGGGTATCCGGCCCAGATTTTATCAGCTATAAGTAAGCCTTCGGGATCGATATCCCCGCTGTAGATCAAAACCTGTCTTGGATTCTGCAATAGGATTTCGATGACGCGGTGATCCAGCCAATGTAGTTGGCCGGAGGTACAAATCACGGTAAGTTCCTTTTCCATCTGAATTAAATACATAAAGACCGCCGGATTCTCCACCGCAATAACAGGATTCCCCTCCCGATAAGGACGGATCTCAGTAACTCTCTCCAGATTTTTCAAGGACAGGGTGAGCGGTTCCAGATTTTCCCTGAAATTCTCCCATCCCCGGCTCCCCTCTGGTCCGATTCCCACAAGACCATAGGTCATGATGGTACGCGTCCCGATGTCCGGCTGGATCCCGGCTCCATAGAGCAGGGTCTGCATCCGGAATTGGTTGTTCGGTTGAGGAATCTCTTGCTCCCAAGATAGTAATGATACCAAAAGACGGTACAATTCCCTATCCTTGTCCAACGCATGAGGATCTTTGGTTGCCTCTGCTGCCAGGATCGGCAGGGAGGTTTTAAGTCCCCCTTCTAATAGCAGGTGGATATCTGCCAATTGATGGATGTATCCTTTAAAGAGTTCCGGGTTTTTCCGATACAACCCCGCAACATAATCGGATCCGGCTTGAAGCTCCCCTTGAACAATCTTGGATAACCATTCCCTGACTTTTCCCCGTGGACATTCTTCCAATAGCTCCGCGAAAAACAATTGCCGTTGCTCCATCGCATCGATTCTTTTTTCTTTTTTCGTGATCAGAGGTTCCTCGAAATAGAGTTCACAGGCCGTCATGAAATCGGCTTCTGCAAAACGGGTCTGTTGAAATGCCTTGACGACGCTCTTGACTGACAGTTTCACAAGGTCTCCTTGCCGATAATGCTTCTTGAGGATCCCATTGAGAAACTCCCCTTCTTCCTTTGTCAGGACCATAGGAATGACCCCGGAAAATCGGCCGAAGGATCGGTACTTTTCTTGGATCTGCTTCATGATGCGCCCGGTTCCCGGGGTTTTCTTCAGATATTCGGCCAACTGCTCTTCTAAGATCTGTTTTGGATTCATTCGGTCACCAGCTCTCTGGTTTTGCCATTCCATCGGTAAGGAATAACTGTCACAAAGGTCAGGTTTTCCGGACGGATAAATTCATAGATGGATAAACCCGGAACCGTTTCGTAATCCCCGAACAACACCTGGGAATTCGCCATAAAGCTGAGGTCCAGCTCCACCATCAAACGGAACATGTCGTTGATATTTTTTTCATCCACTCCGGCAAAAGCTTCGTCCAGAGAAATGACACGAGGGCAATCGGCGCCGCCCCCCTGATACTTGGCATAGACCGCCGAAAATAGCGGAACATACATCGCCATGGCCTTTTCTCCTCCGCTGAAGGTAAAAAAGGCGGTATTGGTCATTTCCTTCCGGCTGGTGCCTGCTTTTTTGAAGAAAAGCTGAAATTCAAACCATTGGCGATAATCCAGGATTTCCTTCATGATGGTCAGGAAACTACGATGGTCCGCCTGATCCGCTGATCGCATCTTGGTTTCTGAGATCCGGGCCCGGAAATGCTCCATCAAACGGTCCTTGTGCTCCTGGGTCAGCAGCTTCTGATCCATCCGGAGAATTTCCACCAGTTCCCGGGTCCCAAGCTGGTTTTCACCCTGGGCCCGTTTTTCTGTCCAGCTCAGGCTGAAGTGAATGCTGCTGGAGGTCTTCATCCCCATCATCAGCTGATTGATTTTTTCCACCCAACGCTTGCTATGCTCGATTTTAGCCCGGATTTTCC
>CALMWJ010000310.1 GCA_937873525.1 uncultured Peptococcaceae bacterium
GCTGCGGCCAGGCCCCTGAAGCGATCGGCAAATCTTGGCGCGCAAGCCATCATCCCGCCAAAGGCGCCATCCACGTGGAGCCAGAATCGGTATTTCTCTTTCAAGTCCGCGATGGTGTTCAAATCATCATGATCGCCGCTGGTTGCCGTGCCCATGTTCGCAATGTAAATCAAGGGTTTTTGGGGATCACGGCTGGCTAGATAGGCCTCCAAAGCCGCCGGATCCACTGCCTCCCGTCCCGGAAGCAGCGGGAGGGCATGGACATTTCGTCCCATACCGGCCATGGACAGCGCTTTATAATTTGCACCGTGGGTCAAACCGGAAGCCACATCAGGCCGTTCTAGACCATAAAGGCCTTCTTCACTGGCGCAATGGCCGGATTGAGCGGCTGCCCACTGCCGGGCGCAAACCATGGCGGTCATGGCGCTCATGGTCGCTCCGGAAACGAAAACACCGAAAAAATCGTTTGGAAGATTCAAAAGTTCTCGAATGAATTGTATGGCTTCCGATTCGATCTGCCGGTCCACTGTTCCGGGATGGCCAAAAGCATTCTGGTCATAGAGGGAAGTGTACCAGTCACCTGCCAGCGCAGCGGGTGTTACGCCGCCGATCACATAGCCGAAATAGCGGGAGCCTGAGCTGGAAGGAATCCAAGGCAGATATTCCTCTGCAAAAAGTTTTCGGACCGCCGCAGCACCGATCCCCTGCAGCGGCAGACTTCGCAGGGGAAGCTCCTGATAAACCGGTGCAACGGGCCGGTCAGGCCGCTGGGCCAGAAACGCCACCGCATCCTCGTATACCTGTTTGAGGATATCCGATTGATTCTTTTGATCCTGGGAAAGTGCGTCGTGCATGCTAATCCCTCCGATTAATAATATAGCCACCATCATTGTATCACAGATGGACATCGGGCAGAGCCCCTTGCTGAAATCCGCCAAATCACATAATATGCACAGAAATTGGATATCTATAAACCATTTCAACTTAAAATGATTTTTTTGCGTAAAATACCAAATATTAGAAGAAATCTCTTGACCCTTTTAAAGAGAGGTCTATAATAAGAAAAGGTCTTTCAATCGCCGCCGGCAGAGTCAGGCGGTTTTTGCATGTAGACCTATTATGGACCGATGGATGGATGTGGAGCGTGATTTTTTGAATCTGAAACCAAGTTTGTGGACATCTCTAAAACATTACAACCGAACTTTGGCGGTCAACGATATCATCGCGGGGCTTCTGGTGGGTATCATCGCCATTCCGCTTTCCATTGCCTTGGCGATCGCATCCGGCGCTACGCCGGAAACCGGCTTGTGGACTGCGGCCTTGGCAGGCTTCGTGGTATCCTTTCTGGGAGGCAGTCCGGTTCAGATCAGCGGGCCCACCGGTGCTTTTGTTGTGATCGTCTATGGCATCATTCAGCAGTACGGCTATACCGGTCTGGTCACGGCCACCTTTATGGCCGGCATCATGATGGTTTGTTTAGGATTCGGACGGGCCGGAAGCATGATCAAATTCATTCCGTACCCCATTACCATCGGCTTCACCGCCGGCATCGCCGTGACCCTGTTTGCCGGACAAATCGGGGACTTTTTGGGACTGGCCATCGAAAAAATGCCGGCTGAATTCTTCGAAAAGCTCGTTGTCTATGCGGAGACGATCCATACCGCAAAGATACACACAGCCATTGTCGGGATCGGCTCCCTGGCAGTGATCCTGCTGTGGAACCGTTTCAACCGCTATATTCCCGGCTCCTTGGTGGCGCTGGCGGCTGCCACGTTGACGGTTAAATTCACAGGATGGAACGTGGCGACCATCGGTTCACGTTTCGGGGAGCTTTCCGCATCGCTGCCCCCGGTTGTTTTCCCGTCCCTGAACTACCAGACCGTATCCGGTCTTTTCGGACCGGCCCTTTCGATTGCGGTTCTGGGGAGCATGGAATCCTTGCTGTCCGCGGTGGTTGCCGACGGAATGACCGGGCAGAAGCACAACTCCAACATGGAATTGGTTGCCCAAGGCGCCGGTAATATCGCGTCCGCCCTGTTCGGAGGTCTGCCGGTCACAGGAGCGATTGCCCGGACGGCTGCCAATGTGCGAAGCGGCGGGAGAACATCGATCGCCGGCTTGGTGCATGCCATTACCGTGTTATGCTGCACCTTGGTTTTTATGCCTTATGTAAAGCTTGTGCCTATGACCGCCTTGGCAGCAATCCTGTTTACAGTCTGTTATAATATGATCGAGCGAAGAAGCATTCAGGAGGTTTTCCGGGCACCGAAAAGCGACATATCTGTCATGGTCATTACCTTTGCCATGACTGTGGCTTTCGACCTGGTGGTGGCCATCCAGGCGGGTCTGGTGATGGCGATGCTGCTGTTCATCAAACGGATGATGGATGTGACCAACATCAAGGAGATTACCGATGAAGCTCTGGTTTTTGACGACCGGGACGCCGACCTGCTGCCCAAGGAGCTCCAGGGCAAGGTGATCGTATATCGTCTGCAAGGCCCTTTCTTTTTCGGTGCAGCCAATTCATTTTTGAACGTGGAAAACAGTCTGGAGCGCGGCGTCAAAGCGATCATCTTCGACATGAAAGGCGCTGAAGCCATCGATGCCACCGGGATGCACGCTTTGCTGGTTTTCCTTCATACCTGCCGCAAACACAATGTTGAATTCTTTTTAGTGGGGGTCAAGGAACAGCCCATGAAAGCCTTGGAGAAGGGCAAGATCCTAGCCTTGATCAACGAGAAGCATATCTATGCAACCAAAGCGGAAGCCATCCAATATATCAAATCGGTCCAGCAGCACCTGATCCACATGGATGAACATCCCCATCACTGGCATAAACTGCACAAAGCACCGTCATCCGGGAACAGTCTTCGCAAGCTGTGACCTTGCAGACCGTGGCCGTCGGAAGCGTGGAAAGGACGCTTGCATGCCTCTCTATATAATGATATAATCTTTTAGAGAGTAATTGGAAGTGTTGTGACGAAAGAGTGGGATGCCCCACTCTTTCGTATTATATGTTTAAAAGGAGGGAAAGAAATGAGCATCAAACTCCTGGATCAGATTCTGGAAGCCGCTGAACCCAGGGTTGAAGCCTTAGGCTATGACCTGGCTGATCTGGAATTCGTGAAGGAAGGGGCCAACTGGTATTTGCGGTTTTTCATTGATAAGGAAGGCGGCGTGGACTTGGATGACTGCCAGAAGGTCAGTGACATGCTTTCGGATTGGCTCGATGAAACAGATCCCATTCCTCAAGCCTATTTCCTTGAAGTTTCTTCTCCCGGGATCGAACGGGTTTTAAGAAGGGATAAGGACTTTCTCCGGTTTGCCGGTTCAGCCGTTGCGGTCAGATTATTCGGACCCTGGCAGGGGCATAAACAATACGAAGGTATTCTAGGAGAAGCCACAGCCACTGACCTGTCGATTACCGACGGCCAAGGACAGATCCTCAAGATCCCCAGGGATATGATCTCGAGGGTGAACTTGGTCTGGAAAGATATTAAGGAGGGATGAATAGGCAATGAACATGGAATTGATGTCCGCACTGAAGGACTTGGAAAAAGAAAAAGGGATTGATTTTGAGGTCTTGGTGGAGGCAATCGAAGCCGCACTGATTTCCGCATACCGAAAGAATTTCGGAGCGATGCAGAATGTTCGGGTCAATCTGGACCGGAACAGCGGTGAAATCAAAGTTTACACCAGGAAGAACGTCGTTGAAGCCCTGAAAGATGAACGCACAGAAATCGCTTTGACCGAAGCCAGGAAATACGATCCGAATTACGACGTGGATGATGTTGTTGAATTTGAAGTGACCCCGCGGGATTTCGGCCGCATTGCCGCCCAGACGGCAAAGCAGGTCGTTGTTCAGCGCATCCGCGAAGCAGAACGGGATATGATTTTTGACAAATACTACAGCCAGAAAGGCGATGTGGTCACCGGCTTTGTTCACAGGGTGGAAAACCGTGCCGTCTATGTGGACCTTGGCAATACTGAAGTGACGCTGGGACCCAACGAGCAAATGCCTGGCGAAGTCTATGAACCCGGCATGCGCCTTAAGGCCTATATCATTGACGTCAAAAAGACAACGAAAGGGCCCCAGATCCAGGTCTCCAGGACCCATCCCGGGTTTTTGGAAAGGCTCTTTGAACTGGAAGTTCCGGAAATCCAGGATGGCACCGTGGAAGTGAAGTCGGTGGCGCGGGAGGCCGGATATCGTTCAAAGATTGCCGTCTACTCCGAGAATGACAACGTGGATCCCCTGGGTGCCTGCGTCGGTCCCAAAGGCATGAGAGTCCAGGCGATCGTAAACGAACTGCGGGGCGAAAAGATCGATATCATCAAGTGGGATGCGGATTCGGCTGCTTTCATCGCCAGCGCCTTGAGCCCGGCAAAAGTTGTTTCTGTCAGTGTATTTCCCGATGAAAAGGCGGCCAGGGTCGTGGTTCCGGATTATCAGCTCTCTCTGGCCATCGGTAAAGAAGGACAGAATGCGAGGCTGGCCGCGAAATTGACCGGATGGAAAATAGACATCAAAAGTGAAAGCCAGATGAGCCAAATGCCAGCCTTGAAGGTGTCCCCCGACCCGGAGGACGCACAGAAGCCGGACCCGGACGATGCGCTGCCGCCGGACCTGATCATACAAACGGAGGACTCTGAGGAAACCGGCAGCCTGAAAGACAAAGAAGCCGAAACCGAGAGCGAGGCTTGATGGCATTGAGCGTAAAGAAAGTTCCAATGCGGATGTGTGCCATATGCCGTGCCCTGCGTCCTAAAAAGGAGCTGATACGGCTTGTGCGCACAGCGGACGGGCAGGTTTTCATGGATGAAACCGGCAAGAAACCCGGCAGAGGTTTGTACGTCTGTCCGGACAAAAAATGCGTGGATGCCGCCCTGAAGGGCAGCCGCCTGGAAAAGACCATGGGCAGAGCTGTCGATCAGGACGTCAGGGAACAGCTGAAAAAAGCAGTTGCCGACCCGGGCGGAGACCCATCCCCGCCGGCTGCTGAAAGCGAAATGAGGTGAGTGCCGGATGCTGCAGTCAAAAGTCATCACGCTGCTGGGCTTTGCGGTCAAAAGCGGCAAGCTGCTTTTAGGCGAATATTCCGTGGAGTCCGGCATTAAGACAAAAAAAGCCAAGCTCGTGATTTTGGCGGAAGATGTCAGTTTAAGAAGAAGAAACATATTGCAGTTATGGTGCGCTGACCGGAACATCGCGTTTCTGGTCATGGGCACCAAAGAAGAATTCGGGAAGCTGCTTTGTAAAAAACCTTTGGGTCTTCTGGCCGTTACAGACGGTCAAATGGCCAAAGCAATCTGTGAAGCAGCCGTTCCCGGCGGAGGTGATTGAATGGCTACAATTCGGGTATATGAATTGGCAAAAGAAATGAATATGAACAGCAAAGATCTTTTGGATAAAATGCAGGAACTGGGTCTCCCCATGAAAAATCATATGAGCACCATACCGGGGAAGGAAGTCAGCCGGATCAAGTCCATGGTGTTGAAACACATGGGTGATCCCAATGCGCAGCCTATCCCGCGGCCTGCGGAAAAGAAAGAGAAACCGCCCTTGAGCGGCTTGCGGCCGCCGCAAAGCGTGAAACCTGCCGCAGGCCCTGGGGCTGAAGCCCCGCGCACGGCAGGACCCGCCGGCAGGCCGGTTTACGGCGCAAGACCGCAGGCTCCTGCAAGCCAGCCCGCAAGACCGGCACCCCAAGGCGGAGCACCCGTGCCGGGGCCAAGACCGCAGACCGGCGGACAGACCGGCCCTGCACGGCCTCAGCAGAACCTTGGCGGACCGGCGCAGAGACAGCCGTCGCAAGGACAGGTCCCGCAAAAACCCGCAGGAGGATCCAGACCGGCCCAGGGATATCCCCATGGCGGGCAGAGACCCTTTGGAGCACAAGGTCCCGCGTCACAAAGACCGCAGCAGGCTCCCGGTCAGAGACCCCAAGGCGCGACGCCTGCAGGCGGGCAGAAATATCAGAACTACCAGCATCCGGGTGCCGCCAGGCCTCAGGGCGGAGCGCCGGGCACATCCCAGGCAGCACAACAAAATCGGCGCCCCGGCGGTCCGGCAGATGCAAGCAAGGGCTTTCGCGGCCCCAGCCCGAAGCCGCCGGCCATTCGGAAGGAGACAGCGGACCATTTGTCACAAATCGTGAAAACCCATGAAGAAGATAACCGTTTCCTTAATAAGGTAGAAAGCGCGGTTGGAGAAAAGGCATACGACCGCGGCGGAAAAACCAAAACCCCCATGCGCAAACCAACCCGCTATGAAGACAATAAAGGCGGAAGACAGAAAGGCCGTGGCGGCTTCGCAGGCAAAAACGCCCGCATGGCACCGAAGGAGCCTGTTCCGGTGGTGGTCAAGAACGTGACCCTGGATGGCCCCGTTACGGTCACGGAATTCGCCCATTTAATGAACCGGAAGGCTGCCGATCTGATCAAAAAACTGTTCAATATGGGTCTTATGGCAACCATGAACCAGGAGCTGGACATGGATACCCTGATTCTGCTGGGACAGGAATTCGGCACCACCGTCGAGGCAAAGGTTACTAAAGAAGAGATCCTGACGGCGGCCGACGAGCCGGATGCGCCCGAATTGCTCAAGGAACGTCCGCCGGTCGTCACCATCATGGGGCACGTAGACCACGGCAAGACCTCCTTGCTGGACGCCATCCGCAAGGCGAATGTCCAGGCTTCTGAAGCCGGCGGCATCACACAGCATATTGGTGCCTATCAGGTCATGATCAATAATCGGAAAATCACCTTTCTTGATACGCCGGGCCATGAGGCCTTTACTGCGATGCGTGCCCGGGGTGCCCAGGCTACGGACATTGCAGTGCTGGTCGTTGCCGCTGACGATGGGGTGATGCCTCAGACGGTGGAAGCGATCAATCATGCCAAAGCCGCCGGCGTCCCGATTATTATTGCCGTCAACAAGATCGACAAAGAAGGCGCCAATCCGGAAAGAGTCAAGCAGGAATTGACCGAATATGGTTTGGTATGTGAAGAGTGGGGCGGCGACACCATCTTTGTGGAGGTTTCCGCTAAAACCCATCAGAACCTCGATCAGCTGCTTGAAATGATTCTTCTAGTTGCCGACATGGGTGATTTGAAAGCCAATCCGAGCCGCAAAGCCAAGGGCGTCGTCATCGAAGCCAAGCTGGACAAAGGCAGAGGCCCTGTGGCCACGGTTCTTGTGCAGAACGGCACCCTTGCCGTGGGCGATTTTGTCATTGTCGGCATGGCTCAAGGACGCATCCGGGCCATGAATGATGAACGGGGCCGTATGGTCAAGAAGGCTTTGCCTGCCATGCCCGTTGAAATCATCGGATTGTCTGAAGTTCCCCAGGCCGGTGATATTTTCCAGGTGGTTGAAGACGAACGACTGGCAAAACAAATTGCCAGCGAGCGGACCGCGGTCAAACGAGAAGAAGCCATCCATGCACGTTCCCGTATTTCTCTGGATGACCTTTTCAACCAAATCAAAACAGGGGAGGTCAAGGACCTTAACATTATTATCAAAGCGGACGTTCAGGGCTCCATTGAAGCGCTGAAACAATCTCTGGAAAAGCTTTCCAATGAGGAAGTCCGTGTGAATATCATTCACCAGGGCGTCGGCGGAATCACGGAAACGGACGTGGACTTTGCCGCAGCTTCCAGTGCCATCATCTTGGGATTCAATGTCCGGCCCGATGTCAATGCCCGCAAAACCGCTGAAACACAGCAAGTGGATATTCGCTTGTATCGGGTCATTTACAATGCCATCGAGGATGTGAAATCGGCCATGAGCGGTCTGCTTAAGCCGGAGATCCGCGAAGTGGTGCTGGGCCGCGCCGAGGTAAGACAGGTGATCCATGTTCCCAAGGTGGGTTATGTGGCCGGATCTTATGTCCTGGAAGGTAAAATCACTCGTAATTGCCAGTGCCGTGTGATTCGTGACAACATTGTCATCCATGAAGGCGACTTGGCTTCTCTGCGCCGTTTCAAAGACGACGTCAAGGAAGTGGCTGCCGGTTATGAATGCGGCATCAGCCTGGAACGCTTCAACGACATCCGTGAAGGCGACCAGATCGAAGCTTTTATTCTCGAAGAAATCAAACGGGAATTAAGTTAAGCGGAATTTCAATAGAGGGGGATGAGCCGATTGACCACACACAGAAAAGACCGGGTCGGCGAAGAAATCAAACGGGAACTGGCCATTTTGATTCGGGATGAGATCAAAGATCCCCGGGTCAATGGCTTGGTCAGCGTGACCCATGTGGAGGTCAGCAAAGACATTCGCTATGCGTCGATTTACGTCAGCTGCCTGGGCGATGAGGAAAAACAGAAAAACACCCTTGCCGGATTGAAACAAGCCGCCGGATATCTCCGATCGGAGCTTGCAAACCGTTTAACGCTGCGTTATACGCCGGAGCTGATCTTTAAATTCGACCATTCCATCGAGGAAGGCGCCAGGATCAACCAGCTTCTGGCAGAACAAAAACAAAAAAACTAAGGGGGGCGGCCCTATGAACTGGCAGCAAGTCGAACCGTTGCTCTACAAAGGGCAGGATGTGGCGATCATGGTCCATGAACGACCGGATGGCGATGCCCTTGGCTCGGCTTTGGGCTTGGCCATCGTGCTCCATACTTTAGGGATGAGCCCCAGGGTCCTGCGGGTTTCGCCCATCGATGAGACCTTCACTTTTCTGCCGGGGCAATCCTTTGTCGAGGTGGTCCCTCGCGGCGAGTTGGAACTGCCGAAGAACGGTGCCGTAATGGTTCTGGATTGCGGCGATCAGGAACGCTGTGAATACTTTTTAGGCAACAAGCGGCCGCTGGTCAACGCGGATCATCACGTGACCAATCCCGGCTTCGGGATCATCAATTGGGTCGATCCCGGGGCCGCGGCGACGGCTGAACTGCTCAGCAGATTGTTCTATGAGGACGGCATCACGATTCCCCCGGAGGCAGCGACATGCTTTTACCTAGCATTGTTGACGGACACCGGTTGGTTTCATTACCCCAATGTGACCTGGAAAACCATGGCGGCGGCGTCTCATCTGATCCGGCAAGGCGCTGATCTGCAGCTGATCCGAAGCCGTTTTGGGGAAAACCACCCCGTCAAGGAGCTTCGAATGATGAAGGAGGTTATGAACCGTTTCCGGTTCATCTTGAATGACCAGGTCATTCTTTGCAGCCTGCCCTGTGAGGTCATGACAAAGCAGGACATCCTGACCTCTGAAACCGATCGTGTGTTCGATGTGCTCAAAGGCACCCAGGGGGTGGAGGCTGCGGTTCTTCTTAAAGAAGTTGAACCCAATCTGATCAAAATAAGCATGAGAACCAAACAGGTTCTGAATGCTTCTGAAATTGCCGGGCTCCTGGGGGGCGGCGGCCATGTCAGGGCGGCGGGGGCGACTTTCGCCGGATCCCTGGAAGCGGCTGAAACCAGAATCATCGAAATACTGAGCAGCCGCCTGGCTACACCTGAATCTGGCGCAGCAGGAACCCAGGCACCCTGAAGACCCTTGGGAGGGACCATGGAAGGAATCATCAATGTATTAAAACCACCGGGCATGACATCCCATGACGTGATCTCTTGCCTGAGAAGAATCCTGGGAATACGGAAAATCGGCCATAGCGGCACACTGGATCCCCAGGCGGCCGGCGTTCTGCCGGTTTGCATCGGGGATGCGACCCGTCTTGCGGATTATCTGGGCAGCGGACGAAAAAGCTATCTTTGTGAAATGACCCTGGGCGTTGCCACGGATACGGAGGATGCATGGGGAACCCGAATCGATACCAAACCCGTACCTGCGATGGACCAAACGGCTGTTGAGACAGCTGCCCGGCGTTTCGTCGGATGCCTTTCGCAGCAAGCCCCCGCCTATTCAGCCATCAAGGTTCAGGGGCAGCCGTTATACAAGGCGGCCCGGCGCGGAGAAGAGACCGCGGTGATTTTCCGCAACGTCCAGATCGATCAACTGAAGATCCTGAAGGTTCAGGAGAATAAAATCAGGTTTTGGGTGGCATGCGGCAAAGGCACCTACGTCAGGACATTGTGCCGCGAACTTGGTGAAGCGCTGGGAACGGCGGCGCATATGTCTTTTCTCATCCGAACCTCGGTAGGGGCTTTTGATTTGGAACAGGCCGCCACGCTCGAAGAAATCGCCGCGTCCAAAGAGAAGCTTCTGTTGCCCAAAGAGCTGGCGGTCCAGGCCCTGTCTGCCGTGACGCTGACGGAAGAGGAAGCCGGACAGATCCGCAACGGTCAGAAGATCCGGCTGCGTGTCCCCCAGGGCTTGACGGAAGAGACGGCCTGCTTTGACCGGCAGGGAAGGCTTGCGGCCATCGGCGGCTGGGCGGAAGAACCTGTGCCGGAGGAATACGGTTGGTTCAAGCCGCGTAAGGTGTTTAAGTCTTAACATATTGGAGCGTTCTCATGATCGTGTCATCGGATATCCTGGAAATCGGCAATTTTGCCAAAAAGAATAAGATTTACGTGGCCTTAGGCTATTTCGACGGCGTCCATTTAGGGCATCAGGCGCTGATGGCACAATGTCTCCAGCTTGCCCGGGAGAATCAGGGCGAGCCCTGTGTCCTGCTCCTGGAACCCCATCCGCTGCAAGTCCTTGAAGGTATGGAGGCCTTGAAAAACCTGAACAGTCTTACAGAGCGAATCTCCCTGATCCATCGCCAGGGGCCTTTCAACATCTTTGTCCTGCCCTTTACCCGGGAGTTCGCAGCCTTGTCGCCTGAGGAATTTGTAAAGCAGTATTTGCTGGAACTGCTGCAGGCCAAAGGGGTCGTGACCGGGTTCAATTATACCTTCGGCAGCAAAGGCGCTGGCCATTGTGCTGATCTGCAGGCTTATGGAGAAAAATATGGTTTTATGGTCCGACAGGTTCCGCCGGTCTTGCTGAAAAACGAAATCGTCAGCAGTACCATGATCCGAAAATTGATCGAAGAAGGCCGCATGGAAAAAGCGGCCCAATATTTAGGCCATCCCCATGTGTACCTGGGCAAGGTCGTGGACGGCAATCACCTCGGAAGCCTTTTAGGATTTCCCACAGCCAATGTGGACATCGATCCCCAGCTTCTTTGGCCGGCCTATGGGGTTTATGGCGGCTGGATCATGGACGAGGAAGGCAGACTCCACAAAGCGGTGATCAATGTAGGGATTCGTCCCACGATCAGGCAGAACAACAAAAGACCGAGCTTCGAAGCCCATTTGCTGAATTTTGCCGGAGACCTTTATGACAAACGGCTCCAGATCATTTTGACGGACCGGCTGAGGCCTGAACAGACCTTTGATGACCTGACTGCGCTTAAGCATCAGGTCGCCCGTGACAAAGAAAATGCTTTGGAATATCTGAACCGAATCGCAAAGCAAGCGGAGACCTTGGGAGACCCGCTGGAAAAATGTTTTTTCGCTTGCAATCGTTCCGGGTATCCGATATAATAGTACGGTGACTTAGTGCAGACCCAGTCCAGCGACTTACCAACGCTTCACTTGGCTGCGCCGTATTAATAATTAGAAAGAGGTGCATTTTCTATGGTAATGTCGAAAGACCAAAAAACCCAAGTCATTGAAAAGAGCCGGACCCATGAAACCGATACCGGTTCTCCCGAAGTCCAGATTGCAATCTTGACTGAAAAGATCAACTATCTCACGGAACATCTGAAAGTCCACAAGAAGGACCACCATTCCCGCCGCGGCCTTCTGAAGATGGTCGGTGCGCGCAGAGGCTTGCTGAACTACGTTAAAAAGCAGAGCTTCGAACGCTACCAGAGCATTCTGCAAGCCAATGGGATCCGCCGCTAGGAACTGATACGACTTTGCTAAAGCGTCCCCTGTCCTCAGGGGGCGCTTTTCCGTTCATGGACAAATATATTTGCAGTCACGCCTCAATCCGTGTAAAATAGCATGTAGAACAAAAAAAGAGAAACGAAAAGAAGAAATTGGAGGAAATGAAGAATGCCTTACAATGAAGCCACCGTGCTTAAAAAAGAAATGATGCTGGCTGGCCGACCCCTGAGCCTTGAAACCGGACGCCTGGCCAAACAGGCTGGCGGCGCCGTCCTGGCCCGTTACGGGGACACATGTGTTTTGGTCGTTGCAACCGCATCCAAAAATATCCGGGAAGGGATCGACTTTTTCCCGCTGAGTGTTGAGTATGAAGAAAAAATGTATTCCGTTGGCAAAATCCCCGGCGGGTTTATCAAGAGAGAAGGCCGGCCCAGTGAGAAATCCATTCTGTCCAGCCGTTTGATCG
>CALMWJ010000311.1 GCA_937873525.1 uncultured Peptococcaceae bacterium
ACCACCCCCAGCGGCACCCGGACCTTGTTGATCTCGATGTCTTTGGCGCCCTTCCAGCCGGCGTCCACTTCGCCCACCGGATCCTTCAGCTCCACCAGGTCCAGGAGGCCCTTGGCCATGTCTTCGATGCGGTCCTGGCTGAGGCTCAGACGATCGATAAAAGCATTGGTGGCTCCCTTTTCCCGGGCCGCGGCCACATCCCGGATGTTGCATTCGATGATGTAGCTGGCCCGTTCCTTCAGGGCTTTGGCCAGCGCCTTGAGAATTTCGTTTTTTTGCCTCGCGCTCATCTGGCCCAGGATATAGGCGCTTTCTTTAGCTGCTTTCCCTTGTGTGAATAAATCTTCTTTTGTCATATGTTCCTCCTATAGCCAAAGGGACAGGTTATCCCGGTGGATAACCTCCTCTTCATGTCCTTGTCCGAGGATCGAATCGATCTCATGACTGTGCCGTCCCATGATCCGGCCAATGTCCTCGCTGCTGTAATTGGTGATGCCCCGGGCAATGACCCTTTCCTCAGACAGCACCTCCACCACCGCGCCTCGGGAAAATTTGCCCTCCACCCGGCTGATGCCTTTGGGGAGAAGGCTCTTTCCTTTTTTTACGATGGCGTCAGCGGCGCCTTGATCCACGAACAGGCTTCCGGCCCGTCGTGTGCTGAAGGCCAGCCAACCCTTTCGGCTGCCCAGGGGGTGCTGCCGGGCCAGGAAGAGCGTGCCGCTGCCGGCCTCTCCGCTGGTTTTATTTAAGAACTGCAGGCAGTTGTCCGCAGCGCCGTTGGTAAGGACCATGGGAATCCCCTGGGTCACCGCGATCCGGGCCGCCGCAATCTTGGTCATCATGCCGCCGCTGCCGAATTTGCTGCCGGGGTCCCCGGCCAGCGCTTCGATCTCGGCAGTGATCTCCTCCACCAGCGGGATCAGACGGGCATCGGGGTTCTTTCTGGGATCCGCCGTGTACAGGCCGTCGATATCCGACAAGAGCACCAGAAGATCCGCATCCACCAGACCGGCCACCATGGCCGCCAGGGTATCATTATCGCCGACCTTGATCTCATCAAAGGTCACCGTGTCATTTTCGTTGATGATGGGAACCGCGCCATACTCAAGGATTTTTTTTAAAGTATTGCGGGCATTGAGATACCGGCTGCGGTCCGCCACGTCGTCCTTGGTCAGCAGGACCTGGGCCACCGCGGTGCCGTATTCGCTGAACAGTTTTTCATAGGTTTGCATCAGGATCCCTTGTCCGATGGCGGCCAGGGCCTGTTTGGCCGGGATCTCTTTGGGACGCTGCCGGATCCCCAGCCGGCCCATGCCGGCACCGATGGCAGCCGAAGTCACCAGGATGACCTGCCGGTCCTGATTCTTCAGATCGACCAGCTGGCGGACCAGGTGCTCCATTCGCATTAAATTCAAATTGCCCGTTTCATGGGTCAGGGTGGAGGTGCCCACCTTGACCACAATGCTTCGCGCCTGTTTCAGCTGCTGCCATGCGGCGGTTTTGTCCATAACTTCCTCCTGTCAACGGCAAGCCATTGCAAGTCTTTCGTCCGTGTGATGGAAAACAAGGGCACACCCTGGATCAGGTATGCCCTCATTCTCATATCTTTGGGCGGTCTGAGGTCAGACGCCGTGCGCTTAAAAGTTCGGGGTGCCTCTCAGTTCAAAGAACGCTTTGGGATGATCGCAGACGGGACAAGTGTCCGGCGCCATTTTTCCAAAATGGATGTGCCCGCAGTTCCGGCAGATCCAAACGGTTTCTTCGCCTCTCTGGAAAATAATGCCGTCCTTCAGATTGCCCAGGAGCTTGCGGTACCGTGCTTCATGCTCTTTTTCGATCTTGCCGACGCCTTCAAACAGCTCAGCAATATGGTCAAAGCCTTCTTCTTTGGCTTCTTTGGCAAAGTTGGCGTACATATCGGTCCATTCATAATTTTCCCCGGCGGCGGCATCGGCCAGGTTGGTGGCGGTGTCAGGCACGCATCCGTCGTGGAGCAGCTTGAACCAGATTTTGGCATGGGCCATTTCATTGTGGGCGGTTTCTTCAAACAGCGCCGCCACTTGCTCCATCCCTTCCTTGCGGGCTTGGGAAGCATAGTAGGAATACTTGTTGCGAGCCTGGCTCTCGCCGGCGAAGGCAGCTTGCAGATTGGCTTCGGTTTTGGATCCTTTCAGTGCGGTCATGGTGCGTCCCCTTTCATATATAATGGTCAAATCATGGATCTCCATCCATGGATTATTCATATTCTATAATAAAGTCTGGCTTTTTACAACCAAGAAAACACCAAGAAAACACCGTCCGGAGGCCGGACGGCGGGCTTTGAAGATGGGTTGACCTGTTATTTTGGGTTCTCCGCGGAGACCGGCCGTTGTCCGAGGCTGCGGAAGCGCCTGTACCGGCGCTCCAGAAGCACCTCCGGTGCCAGACTGTTTTTCTCCTGCAGCTTCTCGTTCATGGCGATCATCAGCTGGGCATAGAGGGTTTTGAAGCTGCCTCTGGGTTCTTTGAAGATCCGTTCGATCACGCCGAAGCCCAATAGGTCTTCCGCCGTCAGCTTCAATTGCTCGCTGGCTTCTTTGGTTTTTGAGGAATCCTTCCAGAGAATGCTGGCGGCGCCTTCCGGAGAAATCACGGAGTAGACCGAGTTTTCCAGCATCCACACCTCGTCGGCCACGGCCAGCGCCAGAGCGCCGCCGCTGCCGCCTTCCCCGATCACAATGGACAGGATGGGGGTTTTCAGCGTCATCATTTCCATCAGGTTTTCCGCAATGGCCTGTCCCTGGCCCCGTTCCTCAGCCCCGATGCCGCAATAAGCGCCGGAGGTGTCCACGAAGCAGATCACCGGGCGGCCGAATTTTTCAGCCTGCTTCATCAGGCGAAGGGCTTTGCGATAGCCTTCCGGGTGGGCGGAGCCGAAGTTCCGGCTGATCTTGTTTTTGGTATCGTGGCCTTTTTCCAGGGCGATCACCGTCACCGGCATTTTGCCCAGACGGGCGATGCCGCCAATGACCGCTTTGTCATCCCCGAAGCGGCGATCCCCGTGAAATTCGATGAAATCGCTGAAGATATTCTGGATATAGTCACTGGCTGTAGGCCGCCCTTTGGCTCGGGCGGCACAAAGCCGCTCATAAGCTGTCGTCATATCAATTCTCCTTCTTCCGATGGAGCGTCAGCAGTTTTCCCAGAAGCTTTTTCTGCTCCCGGCGATCGATGATCCGGTCAATGAAGCCTTTGTCCAGCAGGAACTCCGCCCGCTGGAAACCGGCCGGAAGCTTCTGCTGGATGGTTTGCTGGATCACCCTCGGGCCGGCAAAGCCCACCAATGCGCCTGGCTCCGACAGGATGATGTCCCCCAGCATGGCAAAGCTGGCCGTCACACCGCCGGTGGTGGGGTCGGTCAGGACGACGATGTACAGATTGCCGCCATCGCTGTGGCGTTTTACCGCGCCGCTGGTTTTGGCCATCTGCATCAGGGAAAGGATCCCTTCCTGCATCCGGGCGCCGCCGGACACGGTGAAACCGATCACCGGCAGCCCGGCCGCCGTGGCTTCTTCAAAGAGACAGGTGATTTTTTCACCCACCACCGTTCCCATGCTGCCCATCATAAAGAAGGGCTCCATGACAAACAGGGCGCAGGGCTGGCCGCCAATGGCGGCAAAGCCGGTGATCACCGCCTCTTTCTCAGCGCTTTCCAGCGTGGCATTCACCAGTTTTTTGTCGTATTCCGGAAAATCCAGGCGATTGACGGAGGTCAGGTCACCGTTGATTTCCCGGAAGCTTCCCTCGTCGGCGATCATGTGAAGACGCTGACGGGCGTTGATCCGAAAATGGTGTCCGCATTTCGGGCAGACATGGGCGTTTTCTTCCAGCTCCCCGGTAAACAGGGTCTTCTTGCAGGCAGGACAGCTGACGCACATCTCATCGGGAACGTTGGGCTCCGCAAACCGCAAAGCCTTATCCTTCAGCTCCAATTCGATCATGGGTCTTTTGAACAGGCTCTTCTTTAACATAGATACCCCCTGCCTCACTTCAGCTCATTGAGAAAATTTGTGGTATAGGTGCCGTCGATCAAGGCCGGTTCGGAAATCAGCCTCAGCTGCAGGTCACGGTTGTGGTCGATCCCTTCGATCACCAGCTCGCATAAAGCGGCTTGCATCTTGATCAGGGCCTCTTTCCGGGTTTTTCCGTGGACGATCAGCTTTCCGATCAAAGAATCATAGAAAGGCGGGATCTCATAATCCTGGAACAGGGCGGTGTCAAACCGCACCTCCGGGCCTCCCGGGATATGCAAAAGCGTCACGGTGCCGCTGCAGGGCCGGAAGTTTTCTTCCGGTTTTTCCGCATTGATCCGGCATTCGATGGCATGACCGGAAAACTGGACCTCTTCCTGGCCAAAGGTCAGCTCCAAACCGGCTGCCACACGGATCTGCCATTTGACCAGATCCAGCCCAGTCACCATTTCCGTGACCGGATGCTCCACCTGGAGTCGGGTATTCATTTCCATGAAATAATATTGCCCATCCCCGGCCAGAAGGAACTCCAGGGTGCCAAGCCCTTGGTAACCCACGGCTTGGGCCGCTTTGACGGATAGTTCCATCAGTTCCTGCCGCATCTCCGGCGTGATGGCCATGGAGGGACTTTCTTCGATCAGCTTTTGATTCTTGCGCTGCATGGAACATTCCCGTTCCCCCAGACAGACGCAATGGCCCTTCTGGTCGCAAAGAATCTGGGTTTCGATATGCTTGACCGGGAACAAAAACTTTTCCAGATAAAGACCGCCGTCGCCAAAGGCCGCCTGGGCTTCCGCAGAGGCCGCCATGAAAGCCGGGGTCAGTTCTTTGGCTTCGTTGACGATCCGGATGCCGCGGCCGCCGCCGCCAGCCCGGGCTTTCAGCAGGACGGGATAGCCGATTTTTTCTGCCAGCCCCAGCGCTTCCTGGGCATTCTCCAGACGCTGGCTGCCGGGGATAATGGGCAGGCCGGCAGCCGCCATGGTCTGACGGGCTTCGTCCTTATCCCCCATCCTCCGGATCACTTCCGGAGACGGTCCGATGAAGACCAGTCCGCAGCGGGCGCACAGATCGGCGAATCGGGCATTCTCTGACAGCAAGCCGTAGCCGGGGTGGATGGCCTGAGCGCCGCTGGCAATAGCGGCCGACAGAATCGCCTCAATATTTAAATAACTCTGCTGTGCAGGCGCCGGCCCGATGCAGTAGCTTTCATCGGCCAGCTTCACGTGCAAAGCCTCTCGATCCGCCTGGGAATAGACCGCCACGGTGGCAATGCCCATCTCTTTACAGGCTCTGATGATCCGCACGGCGATCTCTCCCCGATTGGCGATCAATACTTTTGAAAACACGCCGTGGCCTCCTTCCGGTTATTTCGCATCTTGGTCAACCAAGGCAAAGGAAAATTCGCCGCTGATGGCCAATTGGCCCTCCACCGATCCCCGCCCGGAAGCGAAATAGAAGGGCGGCTTGGCTTTGGTCAGCTGGCAACGCATCTCCAGGGTCTCTCCGGGCTTGACCGGCCGCTTGAACCGGACGTTGTTGATCCCCGTATAATAGGGGGTCTTCCCGGTCGCTTTTTCCACCAGGAAAGCGCAGCATACCTGGGCCATGATTTCGCAGAGGATCACACCGGGCACCACCGGATTTCCCGGGAAATGCCCTTGCAGGAAAAACTCGTCTCCCCTGACCGTATATCGGCCCACGGCATTGCCCTCTTCATCCTGCGTCACCTCATCCAGAAGCAGCATGGGCTCCCGGTGGGGAATGATTTTTTTGATTGCTTCGCGGTCCATCGTTTACTCCTTTGCCAGCTTGAACAAGGTCTGGCCATATTCCACGACCTGTGCGTTCTCCACACAAATCTCCACGATCCGGCCGGAGATTTCCGCTGTGATTTCGTTCAGCAGCTTCATGGCCTCAATGATGCAGACCACATCCCCCGGATTCACCCGGTCGCCCTCTTGGACGAAGGGATCCGCCTCCGGAGAAGGGGATTTATAAAATACCCCCACCATGGGTGACCGGATCTCGTCATACTTTTCCGCAGCCGGAGAGGCTGCGGCTGCAGCCACCGGCACAGGCTCCGTCTGGACTTGCGGTGCAGCGGCCGCGGTCATCCCGGTTCCAGACACTGCCTGGCGTTCCAGATGGATGATGGTGTCGCCTTCGGTAATTTCAACCAGGGTCAGTCCGCTCTCCTTCATGATTGCGGCGATTTCCCGGATACTCTCATGATTCATGCCATCACGGCCCTTTCAAATGTTGGTTTTGTTCGGGTTGCTTAGGATTCGCTCCACCGCTTGAAGGCGATGCAGCCGTTATGTCCGCCGAAGCCTAAAGACAGGGACAGCGCCAGATCCGCCTGCATCTTGCGCGCGGTATTGGGGATGTAATCCAAGTCGCAGTCTTCATCCTTCTCCTGATAGCCTATGGTGGGAGGCAGGATCCCGTTCTGCAGGGCCAGGATGGAAGCAATGGCTTCCACCGCCCCGGCCGCGCCCAGCATATGCCCGGTCATGGACTTGATGGAGCTGATGGCGACTTCATGAGCTTTTTCTCCCAAAGCATTCTTGATGGCTTTGGTTTCCGCCTTATCGTTGAGAGGGGTGCTGGTGCCATGGGCGTTGATGTAGATTTTTTCCGTACCGCGCATGCCGGACTCCTCCATGGCCAGTGTCAGGGCACGGCCGCTGCAAAGGGCTTCGGGATGGGGGGCGGTGATATGGTAACCGTCACAGGTGTTGCCGTAGCCGCTGATTTCCGCATAGATCTTCGCACCCCGGGCTTTGGCATGCTCATATTCCTCCAGGATGACCGTTCCGGCGCCCTCGCCCATGACAAAGCCGTCCCGTCGTTTGTCGAAGGGGACCGAGGCTTCCTTGGGCAGGTTCCGGGTGGTCAGGGCCATGCAATTGGTGAAACCGGCCACGGCCAGAGGAATGATGGTGGCTTCGGTGCCGCCGGCAATGATGGCGTCGGCATAACCGTGTTTGATGGCTCGGAAGGCCTCGCCGATGGCATGGGTCGAAGTGGCGCAGGCCGTCACCACAGGAAGGGTCGGCCCCTGGGCCTTGAAACGGATCGCCACATTCCCGGATGCCATGTTGGAGATCATCATCGGGATGAAAAAGGGCGAGATCCGGGAAGGGCCGTTGGTCAGCAGCTTCTCAGCCTCTCTGCAGTAGACGGTCATGCCGCCGGTCCCGGAGCCGATATAAACGCCCAGACGCTCCGGCGCGATGCTGCCTTCCAGACCGCTGTCCGCCATGGCCTGGATCGACGCTGCCATAGCATACTGGACAAAGGGGTCCATTTTTTTTGCTTCGCTCTTTTCGACCCAAGCGGCGGGGTCGAAATCTTTGACTTCGGCTGCGATTTTGACTTTATAATTGGTTGTGTCGAATTTTGTGATGAAGTCGATGCCGCATTGGCCGTTCACAAGGCTCTGCCAAAATTCCGGCACGCTGTTGCCTACAGGCGAAATAACGCCTAATCCAGTGATGACGACTCTTTTCATAGTCACGAATTCCCTTCTGCATATTCAAGCGCAAGGTCTTGGAACAACTGCTTGACTGAAATGATCTCTTGGATCCGGTAGCCGTTGGCTCCAATGAAAGCGAAGCCGTCCTTCAGCCTGCCCTTGCAGGCGTTGATCAGGGCCACAGAGATACAGTAGGGGCTGGTCTCCTGTTTGCACGTGGAAATGCAATGGAAAGGGCAGCTGGCCGGGCGTTTGCCGCCCTGGCTTACCGCCTCCAGGAATTCGTTGCGGATGGCCCTTCCCGGCATGCCCACCGGACTCTGGATGATTTCAATATCTTCTTTTTTGCAATTCACATAAGCCTGTTTGAAGGCGAGGTCCGCATCGCATTCATCGGTGGCCACGAACCGGGTCGCCATCTGCACGCCGCCGGCGCCAAGGGCCAGAATGCGTTTCATGTCGGCGCCGGTAAAGATACCGCCTGCGGCAATCAGCGGGATGCTCCGTCCGCTCTCCTCTTCAAGAGGGCGGATGGCTTCCAGGACCTGGGGCACCAGCTTCTCCAGCTGATAGTCCGGATCCTCGATCTGCTCCCTTTTAAAGCCCAGATGGCCGCCGGCCTTGGGGCCTTCCACCACAAAGGCGTCGGGGATGTAGTTGTATTTATCCTTCCACCATTTGCTGATCACTTTGACCGCCTTGGCGGAGGATACGATGGGCACCAATTTGGTTTTGCAATCCTTGCCGGCAAATTCCGGCAGGTTCAGGGGCAGTCCGGCTCCGGCAAAAATCACGTCGATGCCTTCCTCGATGGCGGCCTTGGCTAATTCAGCAAAATCCGACAGGGCCACCATGATGTTGACGCCCAGAACGCCCTTGGTCTTCTCACGGGCGGCGCGGATCTCCTCTTTCAGTGCCTTGACATTGTCGATCTTTCCGGGGTCGCCGCTGTATTTACGCAGCAAGCCGATGCCTGCGGCGGAAATGACGCCCAAACCGCCTTCATTGGCCACTGCCGCGGCCAAGCCGGACAGGGAAATGCCAATGCCCATTCCCCCCTGGACGATCGGCACCGGTACGGTCAGATTGCCGATCTGGAGTGGTTTACAATCAAAATGCACCATGGTTTCCTCTCTTCTTCCGGATCAACGGAATTTAATTCATCGTATGCTTTGCCATGGACGGCTTACATGCAAAGTCCCCCATCCACCTGGATCACCGTTCCGGTCATATAACCCGCCTCATCGCTTGCCAGGAACGCCACCGCATGGGCGATGTCTTCCGGCTGGCCCATCCGTTTGAGGGGGATTGCGGCCACCGTGGCCTCTTTGACTTTATCCTGCAAAGTTTGGGTCATGTCGGTTTCGATGAAGCCCGGCGCCACCGCATTACAGGTCACATTGCGCAGAGCCAGCTCCTTGGCGACGGCCTTGGTCAGCCCGATCATGCCGGCTTTTGCGGCCGAATAATTGGCTTGACCGGCGTTTCCGGTGATTCCGGAAACCGAGGTGATGTTGATGATCCGGCCGCTGCGGCGTTTCATAAACAACGGATAGGTATGCTTGATCATATTAAAGGCGCCTTTGAGATTGGTATCCAGCACCAGATCGAAATCCGCTTCCTTCATGGAGAGAACCAGACTGTCCCGGATGATGCCGGCATTGTTGACCAGGATATGGATCTCGCCAAATTCCTGGACAACTTGCTTGACCAGCTGCCCGGTGGCTTCATAATCCGCCACGTTGCAGCTGAATGCGGCCGCCTTGACGCCCAGCTGACGGATCTGTTCGCAGGTTTCCGACGCGGCGGCTTCATTGCCCGCATAAACGATCGCGATATCCGCTCCGCAGGCTGCCAGTTTCAGGGCAATGGCTTTGCCGATCCCCCTGGAGCCTCCGGTAATTAATGCTGTCTTTCCTTTCAGCATGACTGCCTCCTTATTGACGGTCGATGGCCCACAATGCTTGAGCAGCGGCCACACCCGTCATATCTTCCACATTCAGGGCCCGGACCTCCGGCACGATTTTACGGATCAGTCCGGTCAGGATTTTTCCCGCTCCGACTTCGATGAACGTCCCTGCCCCGGCGGCCGCCATGGCTTCCACACTGCGCTGCCATTGGACGGGATGGTTGACCTGGTCGGCAAGGGTCTCTTTGATGGAACGGCCGTAAGGCTCGGCATTGAGGTTGGCGTAAACCGGCAGGCCGGGCGCTTTCAGCTCCAGAGCATCCAGAGCGGTCGCCAGGCCGGTATGGACATCATTCATAAAGGGAGAGTGGAAACCGCCGCTGACCGGCAGGAGCAGCGCTTTGCCGCCCGCCGCCTGAACCGCTTTGCTGAATTCAGGCTGGCTTTCTTTGGCAATGGCCACCACGGTCTGTTCAGGGCTGTTGTAATTCACAGGATAGGCTTCCTGAAAGCTTCCGCAGATTTCCTCCACCTGCCGGCCGCTCAGCTTGAGGACCGCCAGCATGGCGCTGGGATTCTTTTCAGAAGCCGCTTTCATCAGGGCTGCCCGGTGGCACACGAACCGGAAGCCTTCGGCAAAATCAAAGACGCCGGCAAAGGTCAGGGCCGCGATTTCCCCCAAGGAGAATCCTGCGATGACATCCGGCTGGATGCCCCCGGCCTGTAGGGCGTAGGCCGAAGCCAAATCCACACAAAACAGGCAGGGCTGGGTGTTCAGGGTATCCGCCAGCTCCGCCGGCGTGCCCTCGAAGCACTGGGCCTTGGTCCCCGGACGCAGGGCTTCCGCCTGGTCAAAAACGGCTTTGGCCGCAGGGCTGCCCTCGTAGAGGTCCCGCCCCATGCCGCTGTACTGGGCACCCTGGCCCGCAAAGACAAAGGCGGTCTTAGCCATGGAAAGGCCTCCTCAGCAAGGCTTCGGCCTCATCGAACATTTCCCGGATGATTTCGGCGGCGGGCTGCTCTTTTCTGACCAGCGCCGCAATCTGACCCGCCATAAAGCAGCCGGTTTTTTCGTCCCCTTCCACAGCAGCCCGGCGAAGGGCACCCGCACCCAGGGCTTCCAGCTGTTCGTTGGTGATGGTGCTGTCAAACTCCTTCTGGGCGAATTCACGGGAAAAGGGATTTTTCAGAGAACGGACCGGATGGCCCAGCCTTTTTCCGGTGGTAATGGTATCAATATCCTTGGCCTTAAGGATCTTATCTTTGTATTTGCGATGGACCTGGCATTCTTCCGCCACCAGGAAACGGGTTCCCACCTGCACGCCCACGGCGCCCAGCATGAAGGCTGCCGCAATGCCGCGCCCGTCGGCGATGCCGCCGGCGGCAATCACCGGGATATCCACCGCATCGCAGACCTGGGGCACCAGGGTCATGGTGGTCAGTTCACCCACATGACCGCCGGATTCGCAGCCTTCCGCGACCACCGCGGTGGCACCGTTGCGGGCCACCAGCTTGGCAATGGCCGTGGAGGGGACCACCGGCACCACCTTGATGCCCGCTGCCACCCACTGGGCCATATATTTAGAAGGATTGCCGGCCCCGGTGGTCACCACCGGCACCTTTTCCTCCACCACCAGCTGGGCGACTTCATCGGCATAGGGGCTCATCAGCATGATGTTGACGCCGAAAGGCTTGTCCGTCATGGTCCTGGCCTTCTGGATCTCCTTGCGCAGCCATTCCGCATTGGCGTTCATGGCGGAAATGATCCCCAGACCGCCGCCGTTGGAAACCCCCGCCGCCAGGTGGGCGTCGGCGATCCAGGCCATGCCGCCCTGGATGATGGGATAGTCTATCCCTAACAAATCACAAATTGCCGTCCGGATCATCGGATTACTTCCCTTCATCGATCAGTTTTACGATATCTTTGACTTGATGCATTTCCTCTTCCATTTCGATGGGATGGCCGAATTCCTCTTCCATGGACATGATCAGTTCCACCATATCCAGGGAGTCCAGTTCCAGGTCCCGCAGATTGGTTTCGGGGGTGATGCCGGCCACGTCGATTTCTTTGTAGTCCGCCAGGATTTTCGCAACTTTGTCAAATGTCATATGATTCATCCTCCAATATTTTTTTTTTGATATAACTTAATGCTTTCGCATTAATGCGATGGGAAGGTGCGGATCTCCGCGTGCTGTTTGTCTGCTTTGGGTTCAGACGGCGGGTCCTTCGCTGCCGGATGGCCGTTTCCAGGCTCCGCGAGTTTCATGCCAGCGCAGAAGGCAGGCCCCGCTGGTGAGGCCGCCGCCGAAGGCGCTCAGCGCCAGCAGCTGTCCCTCTTCCAGCCGGCCGGCCCGATTGAGCTCGTCCAGGAGGATCGGAAGGCTGGCTGCGGAGGTGTTGCCGTAGCGCTCAATGTTGCTGGGGAACTTCTGGGCTGGCTGGCCAAAGCGGCCTCGGACGGCGTCAATGATCCGGGAATTGGCTTGGTGCAGGAGGAAATGATCCACCGCATCCACCGAAGTGCCGGTTCTTTCCAGAACGATCTTGATGTCCCGTACCGAAGACGCAACGGCGAATTTATAGACCTCCTGCCCGATCATCGACAAGCGTTCCATGGGTCTGGATGGGTAGAGCGGGAAGTTCCCGCCATCGGGCCGTGCTCTCAGCAGCGTTTCATCGCCGCGGGCGGTCAGGTGCATGGCCTGCAATCCGTCGCCTCGGGTCAGAACCGCCGCGCCAGCGCCATCCCCGAAGAGGATGCAGATGCCGCGGTCGTTCCAGTCCACCAGGCGGC
>CALMWJ010000312.1 GCA_937873525.1 uncultured Peptococcaceae bacterium
GGCATCGCCTGCCAGCTGGACATTCAGTGCGCCGGCGCAAACGGATTCGGTCTGCGCGGAATTGGGACTCTTGTGGTTTTTCCTGTCTCTTCGATAGATCCTGAAGGCATTTTTATAATCCAGGCCGGTCACTGCGCTGGCGAAAATCATGATCAAAGCGGTCAGCCTTGCCGGGATGAAGTTGGCTGCATCATCCAGTCTCGCCGCCACCTTGCCGAATTTCTCATATTTTTCATTCCGGTAACCGATCATAGAGTCCATGGTGTTGATGGCTTTATATAAGAAGGCAAGGGGCGCGCCGCCGATGACCATATAGAAAAGCGGCGCCACGACCCCGTCCGTGGTGTTCTCTGCAATGGTTTCCACCGTCGCCTTGGAGATCCCGGCCGAGTCAAGGGCCTGGGTATCCCTGCCCACGATGTAGGCCAAAAACTTCCGGGCCTCCGGCAAATTTCCGGCAGCCAAAGGATCGTAGACCTTCATACTCTCCTTTTTCAGCGAATGGACCGCAAAGATCTGATAGCAGAAAAAGGTCTCGAGGCCGATCGCCAAATAGGGATTCAACTTATTCGCCAGAAACAGAACTGCAAAGGGAATGCCAAAGGAGACGGCCATGATCACGACGACCAACAGACTGCCCGCCAGAAGCTCATTGGCCATCCGCTTTCTGAGCTTATCTTCCATAAAAGCCACCGCCTTGCCGATCAGGCAGATCGGGTGGGGCAGCCCGTATGGGTCTCCAAAAAGCAGATCCAGGATGAATGCAATTCCGATGATCAGCAAATATCTCATTTCCTACCCTTGCCTTCTCTTTCCCATTTGGTATTCCTTGCATTGTTCTATAAAACGGCCAGCCATGATACGGTTCCCCCAAAAATGGATGTGGGGGTACAGGGCGAACACCGGGGCGCTGCAGTGACCTGCCTCCCAGGTTTTTCCGCTGGTTTTTTTCGCCGTCAGACAGCCGGATGCGGCATCATTTCGGGAATAGTGGAATTCGTGGGCCAAGGCGGTTTCCCCGCGCGCCAGCAATCCTGTATGGCCCTTTGCCGTCAGTTCAACATATCCGAAATTCTGAAGCTTGCTGGTCATCTCAAAGCATAGATCCACGATCCCGGTCATCGGATGGCCGCCGATGCTTTTTCCGAGATACATGAAGCCGCCGCACTCCGCAAAGATCGGCATCCCTGCGCTTTCGGCATCCCTGATGCTTTGGATCATCCCGAGGTTTTGACTGAGGGCATCCTGATAGAGCTCCGGATAGCCGCCGCCGAGGATCATCCCATCGATCGCTCCGGGCAGCGCCCGGTCCTCCATTGGAGAAAAATACGTCAGTTTTGCGCCCATGGATTCCAGCAGTTCCAGACTGTCCTGATAATAAAAGCAAAAGGCTTTGTCCCGGGCCACCGCGATATTCACTGCCGCAACCCTTGGGGTTTCGATTTCTTCATAATCCAAGGGCTTGGCGTCTTGGGCGATTTCCAGCAACCGGTCCAGGTCGATCGTCGCTTCGGCGATTTCAGCCAGCCTGTCGATCTTATGCTTCAATGAGTCGATTTCCTTGGCCGTCACAAGCCCCAAATGGCGGTCCTCGATGGCCGCGGCCGGTTCATAAGGCATATAGCCGGCCACACAGATCCCCAGCTGCCGCTCCAGCATTTCTTTGTAAATTGGATACATCGGCGCCGAAACATGGTTCAGGATCACCGCCCGGATGCGGTTTTCTTTGAAATCCAGGAAACCCTTGACCATGGCTGCAACGGAAGCCGACGCGCCCTTGCAATTCACCACCAGCACCACCGGGATCCCCAGTTTTGCGGAAACATCCCAGGAGGAATTCTCACTGGAACTGCCGCCCATGCCGTCATAAAAACCCATGACGCCTTCAACCACTGAAACCTCCGTCCGGCTGCTGTTCCGGGCAAACAGGTATCGCGCCGCCTTTTCTCCGCATAAGAAGAAATCAATGTTCCTTGAGGCGGTTCCAATGATCTCACTGTGAAACATCGGATCGATGTAATCAGGACCGCACTTAAATGAAGCGATGTCCAGCCCCCTGTTTTTGAGGGCTTTCAGGATCCCGCAGGTGACCGTGGTTTTTCCGCAGCCGCTATGGGTGCCGGCGATCATGAGCCGGTTGATTCTATTTTGCTTCATTTTTTTCACCGCAAAGAATGTACACGGGGTTGTTCGCTGTCATCATGTGATAGCCGCCGGTCTTTTTGCTTCTGGCACAATTCAGGCATACCACGTCGGTAACGAAATCCAGTTCCCTGAAAACGGTCATGGCTGTCCCCAAGGTCTCAAGGGTGATGGCCGTCACGACGATCCGGATCTTCCGGTTGGCCTCAAACAAATGTCTCACCAATCCTGCCAGACTGCCGCCGCTGCCTCCGATGAACGCCTTGTCCGGCACCGGCAGTTTCCGGATTTCCTCCAAAGCTTCTCCCAAAACCGGGACCACATTCAAAGCGCCCAGATCTGATTTGTTCCGGCAGAGAAGCTCATAAGCCCTCTCCTCTTTCTCCACCGCAAAGACCAGGCCTTCGTGGGCTTTTCTCGCCATTTCAATGGCGACGGAGCCGCTGCCCGCTCCGATGTCATATAGTATATCACAAGGACGTATCCCCAGCATATTCACAGCGGCCCAACGCACCTCCTGTTTGGTCATGGGCGTTTCATTCCTGGACAATTCCCGGTCAAACAGCGGTGCTTCCCGATCCGCCGCGTGATCGTTCTCAAACAGGAGAACCGTCAGGCTGTCGAACCTTTCCCTGGAAAGGGCTTCCACGGTTCCGCTCAGGATCCTTTCATTCGGCATGGACAGCCTTTCGCCGGCGGTGACCCGAATATCCGGCATACCGTTTTTAACCAAATTCCCGAGAATGGCGGTGGCGTTGTTTTTTCCGCCGGTCAATACGAAGGTGTACCGGTTGTAGGCGATGCTGCCCGGAAGGTTGGCGTCCCGGCCATGGAGGCTCACGGTTTTCACCATCTCATAATTCATCTTGATCTTGCTGCACAAATATTGAAGGCTGCTGATGCCGCAGACGCAGGACACCTGAAAGCCGGAACTGAATTTTTCATTCAGGGTTTTGGCCATGCTGAAAAATCCCACATCCCCCGAAACCAGGACCGCCGTCTTCGCCGCGTCTGAGCTCCTGATTTGATCTTCAATATCCAGATAAGCGCATTGGATGATATCCCTTCGGCAGGCTTGATAGAGGTCCCCGATCCGGTCAAAGGCGTAGACCTCATCGCAGCTTCCAATCAGCTCAGCCCCCCGGCGGGTGATAAACCCAGGGTCCCCCGGGCCGCAGCCGATGATGAAGAGCTCCCTGTTCATAACGCCTGCCGGCTCCGGCCGGCTAACATAAGGATGCCTTTCATTCGAAATCCCCTCCGATTTTCATTTCTTTCAATACGTTTTCCGCGATCTGCAAGGTTTTCCGGATATCGTCCTGGGAATGGGCGGTGCTGATAAACAAAGCCTCAAACTGGGCGGGCGCCAGATGGACGCCCCGGTCTAGCATCTTTTTGAAGTATTTTGCATAAAGCGCTGTGTCGCTGCTTTTTGCCGATTTGAAGTCGGTCACAGCTTCCTTTGTGAAAAAGACACAGACCAGGGAGGCCACCCGGTTCACCGAAAGCGGTAATTCAAGCTTTTCAGCAATATCACAGAAACCTTCCGCCAGCAGCTTGGCCAATCCGTCGATTCGCGGGTAGATCTCCTTGCTGCCTCTCAGCTCGGTCAATTGGGTGATTCCCGCGGCCATGGCAATGGGATTCCCGGAAAGTGTGCCGGCCTGGTAGACCCCGCCCAGAGGAGACACCAGCTCCATGATTTCCTTTCTTCCGCCGTAAGCCCCCACCGGCATGCCACCGCCGATGATTTTCCCGAAGGTGACGAGGTCCGCACGGACGCCGAAATATTGCTGAGCCCCGCCGGTACACAGCCTGAAGCCGGTGATGACCTCGTCAAAAATCAGCAGCGCGCCATGCTGATCGCAGATTCGGCGAAGATCGGCAAGGAACCCTTCCGCCGGCGATACGACCCCCATGTTGGCGGCCACCGGTTCAAGGATCACTGCGGCGATCTCACCCTTATTTTCTGCAAAGAGCTTTTGGACACTCAGGCTGTCGTTGTAATCTGCGATCAGGGTATTCCGGGCCAATTCATCCGTGACGCCAAGGCTGTCCGGGTGGGACAGGGTCAGGGCGCCCGAGCCGGCTTTGACCAGCATGCTGTCGCAATGCCCGTGGTAGCAGCCATCGAATTTAATGATTTTGCAGCGTTTCGTATAGGCGCGGGCCAGCCGCAGTGCGCTCATCACCGCTTCGGTGCCGCTGTTGACCATCCGGATCATTTCAAGGCCCGGGACCATGGAGGTGACAAGCTCTGCCATGACCACCTCGTTTTCCGTCGGCGCGCCGAAGCTCAGTCCGTTATCCACAGCCTTTTTGACGCTGGCCGCAATTTTCGGATGGTTATGGCCCAGGATCATCGGCCCCCACGAGCCGATGTAATCGATGTATTCCTTGCCCTCCACATCATAGATTCTGGAACCCTTGGCGCTCTGGATGAACACGGGCTCCCCGCCCACCGCCTTGTAGGATCGCACCGGGCTGTTCACCCCGCCCGGCATGACTTTTTTGGCTCTGCTGTATAAATTGCTGTTGATCATCCGATATCTCCTGTTTCAATTGCCTTGGATAGTTCTTTGGCATAATAGGTGATCAGCATATCCGCTCCCGCTCTGAAGATGCTGACCGCGCTCTCACACATGGCGGCATATTCATCGATGAAACCCATTTTGGCAGCGCTTTTGATCATGGCGTATTCTCCGCTGACGCTGTAGGCACAAATCGGGTTTTCGGTCCGATCCTTCAGCTCCCGGATGATGTCCAGGTAGGCCAAGGCTGGTTTGACCATCAGAATATCCGCCCCTTCCTGAATATCCAGTCTTGCTTCCTTGAGGGCTTCACGCCGGTTGTGGCAGTCCATCTGATAGGTTTTCCGGTCCCCGAAGGCTGGCGCGGATTTCGCCACATCCCGGAA
>CALMWJ010000313.1 GCA_937873525.1 uncultured Peptococcaceae bacterium
CCGGAAATCGAGAAGAAGGGGACCTTGGCTTCTCCGGCCACCGCCTTGGCCAGGAGGGTCTTGCCGGTGCCGGGAGGGCCGACCAGCAGAGCGCCTTTAGGCATGTTGGCGCCGATGGCTTCGTATTTTGCAGGATTATGGAGGAAATCCACGATCTCCTTCAGAGCTTCTTTGGCTTCATCCTCACCGGCCACGTCGGCAAAGGTTTTGCCGGTCTGGGCCTCCACGTAGATTTTGGCGTTGCTTTTCCCGAAGGACATCATGTTGCCGCCCATCCGTTTGGACATGGACCGGGAAAGCCATTGGCCCACCGCCACAAAAAAGAGTATGGGCAGGATCCAGCTGGTCAGAAAATTCATCAGGGGTGAATTTTCTTTGGGGATGACCTTGGAATATTTGATCCCGGCCTCCTGGAGCCGGTTGACCAGATCCGGATCGTCCATTCTTCCGGTGATGTACACCGTTTGCTGGTCTTCGGTTTTGTTGGAAAGAAATGCGATTTGGGCATCGCCGACTTCCACCTCGGTGATTTCCTTGCTTTGAAGCATGGTCAGGAAGGTGCCGTAATCCACTTGCTGCACGGCGCGGTTATGGACGGTGGGAAGGATCAGGGAATTGATCAGCAGCAGCACCAGCAGCGCGACCAAGTAGAAGTAGATCAATGGTTTTTTGGGATTTTTCGAAAGGTCCATGGTGTTTGCTCCTCTGTTTTAGTTTTGCGGGGTGTCCCCGCCGGCGGAGGGTTCGTCCTGGGCGGCCTGCCGCAGATCGGCAAGCAATTCGTTCAACAAATGCAGGCCTTTGAGAATGTCGGATAGATTCTCCTGGGACCGCTTCGTAAAAACGGGCATAAACTTCTTTTCCAGACAAGCTTCGATCTGCTGGATGGCTTCCTGTCCGGAAGCCGTCAGAGTGACCTCCACAATCCGCTCGTCGGCCTGGCTGCGGCTGCGCCGGAGATAGCCATCGCCGGAAAGCTTTTTGCACATGGCGGAGGTGTTGCCGTAGGCCAGGCACAGATTGCGGCTCAAGTCTCCGATGGTCTGGGGCGTATGATGCTGCAGCTCCAGAAGCAGGCGGATTTGAGCCGGGGTCAGGCCGAAGGGGCAATAAAGGGGAGTGAAGGTATTGTTCATGTGTTGGTTGATTTGGTAGAGCAGATCGGAAAACTGATGTTTGAAATCCATCATGATCATATGTATCGCCTCAGCATTCTCCCATATATTTATAAAAGAAAATATTTATGATGCGTAAATAATAATACGGATAAACCCTTCTGTCAACTATGTTTGGATGGGAAACGGCTCCTGATTTCTTTTGCACTTCAGGCCGGGATGCTATACAATAATCAGTAACCAAGAGCGTGGAGAGAAATGATGCGCAAAGACCAATGCCGGCAGGTGGAATGCCAAGGTGCAACAATCGAATATCGGCTGGTCCGCAAACCGGTAAAAAACATCAATCTGAGGATCCGGCAGGAACTGGCAGTGGTGGTCTCCGCCAATGAGCGGGTGCCGCTGGCCAGGGTGGACGCCTTTGTCAGCGCCAAGGGTCCCTGGATCCTGAAAACCCTGGAGCGTCTTCGCAGCCGTCCGGTCATGCCGGCCTTGACAGCCAATCCGAGCGCCGCTGAAAAAAGGGCTTGCCGGATGAGATTCCAAAGGGCCCTGGAGCGGCTGCTGCCCCACTTCACAGCCTTCGGAGTCGACATGCCGGAGCTGAAGATCCGAACGATGAAAAGCCGTTGGGGAAGCTGTGCCTATCAGAAAGGAACCATAACCCTCAACAGCCGCCTGATGCATACGCCCGAGGAATGCCTCGAATATGTGGTGGCCCATGAATTGGCCCATTTTATCCACCCTGACCATTCGCCGAGCTTCTACGGATTGCTGTCCCGGGTAATGCCGGACCATCGTGAAAGGAAGAAACGGCTGGAGAGCCAGGGCCGGATTCTATAAAGAAATATTAAAAAACAACCGCACAATAAGGAGATGGACAACATGACGGAACCTGAAAATTGTATCCATGACTGCAGCCAATGCAGTGAAAGCTGCAGCTCAAGGGAAAATATCCCGGAATCGTTTCTGGAAGAACCCAACACAATGAGCAATGTCCGAAAAGTAATCGGCATCGTCAGCGGCAAAGGGGGCGTAGGCAAATCCCTGGTTACCTCCATGCTGGCCGTGACCTTGAATCGCCGGGGCCTGCACACGGCGATCCTGGACGCGGACATTACCGGTCCCTCCATCCCCAAGGCCTTCGGAGTCCAGGAAAAGGCGGTCGGCACTGAATTCGGCATGCTGCCGGTCAAAAGCAAGACCGGCATCGATATTATGTCCATTAATTTGTTATTAGAAGACGAAACAGAACCTGTGGTATGGCGCGGCCCGGTGATTGCCGGTGCGGTCAAGCAATTCTGGACGGAGGTCATCTGGCATGATGTGGACGTTCTGTTTGTGGACATGCCGCCGGGCACCGGTGATGTGCCCCTGACGGTTTTCCAGTCTCTGCCGGTGGATGGGATCATTGTGGTGACGTCACCCCAGGAATTGGTGACCATGGTGGTCTCCAAAGCGGTCAACATGGCCAAAATGATGGAGATCCCCATCGTCGGCATCGTGGAGAACATGAGTTATCTGAAATGTCCCGATTGCGGCAAAGTGATCAAGCCTTTCGGAGAAAGCCATATCGAAGCGGTGGCCGCCAAATATGGGCTGGAGGTTCTGGGCAAGCTGCCCATGGATCCGACCGTTTCCTCGGCCTGCGACAAAGGCCTGATCGAGCTGTTCGCCGGCAGTGACCTGGACCGGGCGGCTGATGCGGTGGAAAGTTTCAAAAAGTAGTTTTCTGGTCCACAGTGTGAACCGCTGCAAGCAAGAAGGCGATTGCAAGGCGATTGCAAGGCGATTGCAAATAAAAGTTGACAGAAGTTTTCCTTTCTTTGTATAATTAATAGGCTTGAATATATAAAGTAAGTATTGCTTTTGAACATTGGCAAATCAAAGATGTCTTTTTGAGCCGGCCACCCCTGCCCAATAAAGCGACTTGCTATTCTATGCTATAGATAGCAAGTTTTTTTATAATCAATGCCTGACACTGATTTGGGAGGATTCTATGACCGCAAAACCTGGACCAGCGCCTGAACAGAAGAATTTATCCGATTTTGGCCTCTTCATGATTTATTTTGCAGTTCTCATGGTGATGTGGCTGCTTCTGTCGGGGCATTACGATCTCAAATATGTGATGTACGGTGTGCTCACCTGTGCTTTCGGCGCAGGGGTCGGCGTGCGGACCTTCAGACTCCCGATCCGGGGCGACGGACGGCAAATGCAGATTGCCGCCCGCCCCCTGGTTTTTTTTAAATTGCTGGTATATTGCGGATGGCTGATTTATCAGATCATTCTGGCCAACATCCAGGTGGCTTTCGTGATCCTGAATCCAGGCTTGCCCATCGAGCCGCAGATCATCCGTTTCCGGCTGCGCTTCGAGAATCCCATTGCCGTGTTTGTCCTGGCCAATTCCATAACCTTGACCCCGGGAACGATCACTCTGGACGTGGAGGGGGATGTTTTCACCGTTCATGCCCTGATCGGGTCAGCCGCGGCCGAGTGGCAGGAAGTGGCGGCTGGCAAGCCGAATGTAATGATCCGCAGGATCGCCGGTTTATTCGGAGAGCCGGCGCTGCCTGGCCGTGCGGAGGGGATGGTATAAGATGGATTTTTTTGAAACAAGCGTATTGATCGTCTGTGTGGGCATTATCCTGACCATGGCCGTCATGGTGGAAAGGATCTGGAAGGGACCGACGGCCTACGACCGGCTCAATGCCCTTGCGCTGATTGGGACCGATACGATCCTCCTTGTGGTTTTGATCGGTATGATCACCAACCAGATCGACCACTACGTCGACATCGCCATCACCTATGCCATGATCGGCTTCATCGGGCTGGCGCTGATCGCAAAATACATCACCGACCGTCAAATAGACAGAGACCTTGCAAATACCGGGGGTTCAGCGGAAAAACAGGAAATTGCGTCCCCGATTGCCGCCTCAGCCGACGTACGTCCGAGAAAGGAAGCAGACCGATGAACCAGTGGATTGGAATCATTCTTCTATTCGGAGGACTGTTTTTTATTGTTGTGACCGCCATCGGCGTCGTCAGGCTTCCGGATTTTTATACCCGGCTTCATGCCACAGGCAAGAGCGAGACCTTGGGGGTCCTGCTGTCTTTCCTGGGTCTGGCGTTCTATCATGGTGTCAGCCTGGCCAGCTTTAAGATGCTGCTGATCATCCTGTTCATTCTCTTTGCCAACCCCATCGGAACGCATATGCTGAGCCGGGCGGCCTTTCGAGCGGGAATAGAGCCCTGGAAGAAGGAGGGGCATCGATGATCTTCGTGATTCTTTTAAGCCTATTGCTGCTGATTATCCTAGTCACCGGCCTGATCGCCGTGTTTATTCCTCATATTTTTGGCAGTGTCGTTCTGTTCAATGCCTTCAGCTTCTTCGTGGTGCTGGCCTACCTGCTGCTGTCCGCACCGGACGTAGCCTTTACAGAGGCAGTCATCGGCGTGATCTCCACAGCCTACTATGTCATTGCGGTCCGTGAATTGCGAAAGGGGGACCGGGAATGAAACACCGATTTTCCAGGCTGAGCTTTGCTTACGGACTTATATGCCTGGCGGTGCTGGGGATTATGGTTTACTGCACAACCTTCCTGCCGTCCTATACGCAGCTGGACAATCCGGCCCATCGAAATGTGGCAGAGCATTATATTACCCAGGCCAAAGCCGAAACCGGTTCACCCAATATGGTAACGGCGGTCCTTGCGGATTACCGCGGCTTGGATACGCTGATCGAAACCTCAGTCATATTTACGGCGGGGGTCGTGACCTATGCCCTGATCGCCATTCGGCGGCGAAAGAATTATATCTGGGGAGGGGATGAAGACCATGAAATCGACGACTAACAGCATCATCCTGGAAGTGGCCTGCCGCCTTCTGATCCCCGTCCTGATTGTCTTCGGTGTTTATGTATTGGTTCATGGCGAATACAGCCCCGGCGGCGGTTTCCAGGCCGGCGTGGTTCTGGCGCTGGCGGTGGTCCTGAACCGGGTGATGGAGCCGGCCGACACCAAAAAAGGCTACTGGACGTTCAAAATCATAGCCCTGGCCGGCATGGGGCCTATCATTTATTTATTGACAGGCTTGTGGTCGATCCCCTTTGGCGGAAATTTTTTGGAATACGGCCATCTGCCCTTGGCGGTCCATGAGGCAGAGCGCCACCTCTATGGGATCTTGTTTGTAGAAATCGGCGTGACCGTGGGGGTCATGGCGACGATCATCTCGATATTTGATTCTCTCGGAAAGGTGGGGGACCCGGATGACCATGGCAGTCTTCTTTAGTTATGTGATCTTCTGGCTGATCGCACTGCTCTATGTCAGTGGTTTCTTTGGCATGATGGAGCATCACCACCTGGTAAAAAAATTGATGGCCATGAACCTGATGCAGACCGCCGTGATTCTCTTTTTCCTTGTCCTTGGCCAAAAAATCGGAGGCGTGACCCCCATCGCCGTTCCCGGCCTCACGGACCCGGACGCCTATGTCAATCCTCTGCCTCAGGCGCTGATGCTGACCGCCATCGTGGTCAATCTCAGCACCACCGGGATTGCTCTGGCTTTTCTGATCGTGATCAAGAAGCATTGGAATACCTTGGATGAATCTGAAATCATGCGGAGGATGGACAAGTGATGGCGCATATACCCGTTCTGCTGGTATTGGTCCCGCTGCTGACAGCCTTGGCACTGCCTGCCGTCAACTGGATGATGCCACGCCTTACCCAAATCTTTTTAAAAAGCGCCTTGCTGTTCAATCTGGCTTTGGCGGTTCTGGCTATGCGTCATGTGGTGACGGAAGGGCCCTGGCATTACTGGCTGGGGAATTGGGCGCCTCCCTTTGGCATCGAATTTGTCGTGGATGCCATGTCCGGCACCGTGGTGCTGGTGGCTGCCGGAATGGCGTTTGTGATTGCCCTGTACGCCCGCCCCTTTTTCAGATTGGATGAGGCCGGGCTGCAGGCGAGGACCTTGTTCTATGTGCTGTTCACCTTGATGGCCACGGGCGTGATTGGTGTGGCGGTTGCAGGGGATATTTTCACTTTGTACGTTTTCATAGAAATCGCATCCATTTCAGCTTATGGCGTCGTGGCTATGGGCGGCGGGAGGGCAGCCTTTGCCGCATTTCGTTACCTGATCCTGGGAACGGTGGCCGCGACCTTTTATCTTCTTGGCATCTGCCTGATTTTCGCCATGACCGGGACCCTGAACATGGTTCAGCTTAGCGAGCTGCTGCCGCCGATGATGGGTTCGCCGGCAATCCTGGCCGCTCTATGCTTTATAATGCTTGGACTGGGTACAAAAACGGCCATGGTTCCGCTGCATGCCTGGCTGCCGGACGCCCATACCTATGGGCCCACGCCAGCCATCGCCTTCCTGGCGACCGCTTTGCTGAAGGCTTTTGCATATGGGATCTACCGGTTTTTATACCAGGTCTTTGGAGGGCATGCCCAGCCGGTAACGGCCATGGCGCTGCAGATCTTTGGATGGCTGGCGGCGGCCGGTATCCTATACGGTTCGGTCATGGCCATCGCCCAGAAGGACTTCCGCAGAATGCTGGCCTACTCTACCATTGCTCAAATATCTTACATTCCCCTGGGCATCGCCATCGGAACCCCCGCTGCGCTGGCCGGTGCGGCCCTGCAGATGATCAGCCACAGCATGTCCAAAGGCTGTCTTTTTATGATCAAGAGCGGAATGCATCTGAAGCTTCATACCACCCAGATCAGCGAGCTGCGCGGCATGAGCGTTGTCATGCCTTTCTCCAGCCTTGCCTTGACCATTTCGGCATTTTCGATGATCGGCTTGCCGCCCACTTCAGGCTTCTTTGTCAAGTGGCAGCTGGTTCGGGGCGCCGCCGAAGCCGGTTTCGGCTGGATGATGGCGGTGCTGGTCCTCAGCGGCCTCTTGAATGCGGTTTATTTCTTCCGGATTCTGGAAAATGTGTTTATCCGGAAACCTGAACCCGACGTCCATTCAGACCAGAGCCATGGACCGATGACGTCGGCCGGGCCTGAACTGC
>CALMWJ010000314.1 GCA_937873525.1 uncultured Peptococcaceae bacterium
GCCGAAGAACTGCGGACTACAGTTGAACTTTATCATCTTGACCGCATACAGGTTCAACCGCATGAACCGGCTCGGACGCAATATGCTGCTTCTCGACAAGATCATTCCGCCGGAGGAAACCATCCGGAAAGTGGAAAACGTCACGATGGAGGAAATCAAGGTATTGGCCGACTATCTGTTCAACAACCAGCCCCATGTTCTGGCCACCATTGGTCCGGAACCGGAAAATAGATAAGTGGAGGAGGCCCGGTGCAACGTCCGCAGAGACCCCTCCACTTGCTATTCAGTAATATTTATCATATAATTATTTGAAAGAGATTTGTGCGGACCCATTAAAATGAGCTTAACGGCACGCTGCGAATCAGCAGTGCCTTTATTTAGTTACGTATCAAATCAAAAAAAAAGGAGGAACTTATGGCAAAAAATCAAAGTCCCCTGCAGATTATTCCGCTGGGCGGATTAGGGGAAATCGGAAAGAATATGACGGTGATCCGTTATGGAGATGAAATGGTGGTTATCGATGGCGGACTGATGTTCCCGGAGGACGAAATGCTGGGCATCGACATCGTGATTCCGGACATCTCATACCTCATTGAAAACAAAGATATGCTGAAAGGCATCCTGCTGACCCATGGCCATGAAGACCATATCGGCGCACTTCCCTATATCATGAGGGAACTGGATACGCCGATCTATGGCAGCAAGCTGACCTTGGGGCTTCTCTCGGTCAAATTAAAAGAAACCGGTTTAACCAAAGTAAGTCTGAACATGGTGAAGCCGCGCAGCGTGATCAAGCTTGGCGAACATTTCAGTGTGGAGTTCTTTCGAGTGACCCACAGCATTCCCGGATGCTTCGGAATGGCAATCACAACGCCCCTGGGAATCATCGTTCACACCGGCGATTTCAAGATGGACCAGACTCCGGTGGACGATGAAGCCATGGATTTTGGCCGTTTGGCCGAGTTTGGCAAAAAAGGGGTTCTGGTCTTGATGTCGGACAGCACCAACGTGGAGCGTCCGGGATTTACACGATCCGAAAAAGAAGTCGGTGTGGCGCTGAAGAATACATTTGAAAGAACCGAAGGCAGAATTATTCTCGCGACCTTTGCATCCAACGTCCACCGCATCCAGCAAGCCATCGATGCCGCCGTATTATACAATCGCAAGGTTGCGATCGTCGGCAGAAGCATGATCAATGTGGTCTCCATCGCCCAGGAGCTTGAGTACCTGAAAATTCCTGAAGACACCTTGATCGATATCGATGAAATCGGCAAATACCCGAACAACCGGATTGCAATCATCTCTACAGGCAGTCAGGGGGAACCCATGTCGGCCTTAACACGCATGGCGAACAATGATCATCGAAAAGTTGAGATCATACCGGGCGATACCGTGGTGATCTCTGCCAATCCCATTCCGGGCAATGAGAAGCTGGTTGCGCGAACCGTGAATCAGCTCTATCGACAGGGCGCGGAGGTCATCAATGATCCATCGGTTGGCATCCATGCCTCCGGCCATGCCAGCCAGGAAGAGCTTAAAATGATGCTGAGCTTGGTACGTCCCAAGTTTTTTGTGCCTGTGCACGGGGAATACAGAATGCTGGTCAAGCATGCCCAGCTGGCAAAACGCGCAGGGATACCGCCCGAGAATATCCTGGTCGGTGAAAACGGCCAAACCATGGAATTCACCAAGGAAAAAGCCCGGATCGGCAAGCGGATCACATCGGGCATCATCTTGGTCGACGGTTTGGGCGTGGGCGATGTGGGCAATGTTGTGCTCCGTGATCGAAAACAGTTGTCGGAAGACGGCATCCTGATCATCGTGGTCGGCATGAATAAAAGCGAACGAATGGTTGTCTCCGGTCCGGAAATCGTATCCAGGGGCTTTGTTTATGTACGGGAGGCCGACCAGCTGATGGATGACGCGAAAGACCGAGTCAACCAAATCCTGGATAAATGCTACGAGAAAAACATTACCGACTGGACAGGCATCAAATCGCAGATTCGTGAAGGGTTGGGACGTTTTCTGTATGAAAGGACGCGCCGCCGGCCTATGATCCTGCCGATCATTATGGAAGCATAAAGGGGGATACAATGCCTCGTAATCCAAAGAAGCCGGCGGTAAACCGGCGAAAAACCGCTCCGAATGCCATGCGTCAGGAACTTAAACAGGATCTGGCGGGCATTGCCATGCTGGCGGCAGGCGTATTTTTTGTGCTTTGTCTTTGGTATGGACCCAATGCAGGAATCGACCATGTGCTGGGTATCGCCGGAAGCTGGGTTTATCGGGCCAGCCGCCTTCTTTTCGGCAAGGGCGGATGGCTTTTTGCCTTTGCGTTTATCCTCTTGGGCGCTGGCCGATGGTTCGGCGGCGTGAGTCTGAACGTCTTGATGATCAGCGCTTACAGCGTTTTGGTGCTGTCGTTCTGTTCCATCACCCATTTGCTTCTGCCGGCGGCTGAACAAACCTTGAAAATTGGGTTGACCGGCCAAGGCGGCGGCGTCTTCGGCGGTTTTCTTGTGCAGGGATCCAACGATCTGATTGGTACGACGGGGAGCAGGATCCTGTTTATTGCGCTGATGCTGGCTTCTCTTCTGGTGATTACCAATCGGACCATGAAGGAAATTCTGGAAACGGTCGGTGCCAAGACAAGGGACTTGGCCCAGACGGCTCAGAACGAATGGAGCCAGCTGGCCGCCCAGAGGGAGGAGCGGCGCAGCAAAGCCCTTCAAAGCCGGGACCGCAGTGTGATCAACAGTTTGAATGTGCCGATTGAAACCGAACTGAGGATGGATAAAGGTTTGCCGTCCAAAGCAGGACAAGGGATTCCGGACAGCCGTCAGGCCGCCGAGGCGCTCGATCCGGAGAAAAATCTGGCAAACCATGGCTTTACATTTCATGATCATCAGGAACCCCTTCGGACAAGCCAGAATATGGCACCCACCGCGTCGGCTGCCGACAAAAGCCCTATCCAGACCGGCCCTTCTTCGCCGGAGTCAACGGCATTGCCGGCGGGCTTGGAGGCCGACATTCCAGCGCCCCTGAGCAAGAGCGGGACTGCGATCGCGGCGGCAGGGACGAAAGTGCCTGCGAAAACAACAATCGAACATCATGAAAACAGCACATATGTTCTGCCATCCTTGACGCTGCTGAACACCGTTCCGCATATTAAAAGTCAGAGGCTTAATAAAGATATTACGGACAATGTGCGCCTTCTCGAAGAAACCCTGTCCAGCTTCGGCGTCAAGGCAGTGGTGACCCAGGTCAACCGCGGCCCCAGCATCACTCGTTATGAGCTGCAGCCTTCACCCGGGGTGAAGGTCAGCCGGATCGTCAATCTGGCAGACGACATCGCATTGGCTCTGGCTGCGGCTCATGTGCGCATCGAAGCGCCGATTCCCGGGAAAGCGGCGGTGGGCATCGAGGTGCCCAATCCTGAGATGACGCCTGTTGGATTGCGTGAGGTTCTGGAGGATCCCTGTTTCCGCAGCGCAAAGTCCAAATTGGTCTTTGCCCTTGGCAAAGATATTGCCGGTCAGCCGATTGTGGCCGATTTGGCCAAAATGCCTCATCTTCTGATTGCGGGCTCCACAGGATCCGGCAAAAGTGTCTGTATGAATGCACTGATCGCCAGCATATTGTTCAATACGCACCCGGATGAGGTCAAAATGATGATGATCGATCCGAAAATGGTGGAGCTTTCCAATTATAACGGCATTCCGCATCTGATCCATCCGGTGGTGACGGATGCCAAAAAAGCCGCGACGGCTTTACGGTGGGCCGTCCATGAAATGGAAAAGCGCTATGAACTCTTTGCCCATGCCGGTGTCAAGGATATATTCCGCTATAACCAGTCTGCCATAGAAAAAGAACCCCAGAACCGTCCGGACTTGCTGCCGCAGATCATCATCCTGATCGATGAATTGGCAGACCTGATGATGGTGGCCCCGGCAGACGTGGAGGATGCCATTTGCCGGCTGGCACAGATGGCTCGGGCGGCCGGCATGCATCTGGTGGTGGCGACTCAGCGTCCCAGCGTAGACGTCATTACCGGCGTGATCAAAGCGAATATACCTTCCAGAATCGCCTTCGCGGTCTCATCCCAGGTCGATTCACGGACCATTTTGGACATGGGCGGCGCGGAGCGCCTTTTAGGCCGGGGTGATATGCTTTTTTATCCCACCGGACAGCCGAAACCGCTGCGGGTTCAGGGTGTGTATGTTTCCGATAAAGAAATCGAGGCTTTGGTGGAATACCTGAAATCCTCCGCGGATGCCCCGACGTACATCGAAGCGTTTACGACGGAAGGAGACGCATCGGCACAGGAGGATGAGGAGCTGGACAGTCTTTTGCCGGAAGCCGCCAAATTATTTATTGAGAGTGGACAAGCTTCCATTTC
>CALMWJ010000315.1 GCA_937873525.1 uncultured Peptococcaceae bacterium
ACCGGTTCCAGCTGCTCGGCCACCAGATCGATATCGTCGATTTGCCGGGCGAGGAGAACGGCGGCAAATACATTGGCATAAAGCTTGACCAGGTCCCGAACGGCCGGTCGTTGATGATACAGCATGGCCAGTTGCCAGACCAGCTTCATCAAGGACGCAAAGACGAACAGGCTGTCCAGGGAGCCATTCTGGGAGACGGCCGTGGTGAGGAAGACTTCCGAACCGGACCGTTTAATGATGAGCTGGCTTTGCTCATCCAGAAGCAGATAGGCACCCTGGATCGAATCCAGGTCGGATTGATTGGGATCCCAGGCATAATGCTGGTTGATGAGATACCTGTTTTTCATCAGGCGCTGCTTCAGCTTCAACAGATAACGGGCATAGGCTTCCGAATCCTTCTCATCCGGAATGGCCAGAGGTTTGTCGAAACGCATGACCAGCAAGAAGGTTCCGATCACGGCGACGGCAGCGAACAGCAGAAAAACCGCTAGAAGGGCTTTTCCGAAAAGGGGATGGATGGACATGGCGAGTTGAATGAGCTGGGCGGCTTGATTGATCATAATGATCAGGAAGGAAAGCAAAAGGATCCCCGCCACGGTCAGCAGCAGATTTTTGTAGGGAGCCATGATTGCGGAATGGTCCGGGCCATCGTTCAATGAAGTCATCGTACGCCCTCCTTTGGATTTGCTCCATTATTCTTGAAAACGAAGCGTTGTACTAATCTAATAATAACCGAAAATCAGGGAAATTGAGCATTTATTTCGACGAAGCCGGGTGTCCGCCGCCTCCTTTGTCCATAATCCCCTTTTCCGATTGGGCGGGTTTGGTTATAATAAGGGCTAAGAGTCCGGACGGGCCGAATAATACATTGAAAGACGCGGTGGGGCTTATGGCGAAAAAAATAGGGTCTGTCTGGATCAGCATCGGCTTGATCGCGCTGATCATCCTGTCTTCGGTTTCCTTTGCCGCCGCACCGGCGGAAGCCCTGACCGGGGAAACGGTTACGATCCTCTTCACCCACGACATGCATGACCATATGCTGCCTGTCAAGGATCTTCTGGATGGGCGTCTGGTCGAAACCGGCGGTTTTGCCCGTTTGGCCAGCGCGATCCGGGAGGAGAAGCGGACGTCCCCAGATGCATTGCTGGTGGATGGCGGCGACTTTTCCATGGGAACGCCCTTTCAAACCTTATTCTCTGCCGAAGCCCCTGAATTGAAGATCATGGGGGAAATCGGTTATCAGGTCGTTACCCTCGGCAACCACGAATTTGATTATCGTGCGGAAGGTCTTGCCCAAGGTTTGCAGGCGGCTTGCCGAAGCCAGGGACCCTTACCGCAGATCGTTCAATCCAACACGGAATTCCCCGCCGGTCCGGATGGCACATGCACGCCGTCCTTATTGGCGCTGAAGCAAGCCTATGAAGACTATGGGGTCAAGGATTATGTTATCATTGAAAACGCTGGGCTGAAAATCGGCGTTTTCGGGCTGATGGGCTCAGACGCGGCCTCCAATGCGCCGATGTCAGAAGTGAATTTTGCGGATCCGGTCGAGCATGCCCGCCGGGTGGTAAAATCCTTGAACGAGGCGGGGGCCGATCTGATCCTCTGCCTCTCCCACAGCGGCACCTGGCCGGACAGGGATGTGTCTGAAGACGAGATCCTGGCGGAAGAGGTTCCGGAAATCGACGTGATCATCAGCGGCCATACCCACACTCGGCTGGAGGAACCGATCCAATCAGGAAACACACTGATCGTTTCAGCGGAAGACAGCTGCCGTTATTTGGGAAAACTCCAGCTGTCCGGGGATGGCCAAGGCCGATGGAAGCTGGCAGATTACAAACTGCGGCGGATCGATGGCACCCTTGAAGAAGACCGCCGCATTGCGGCAATGGTCGGTGGATACAAAAACGAGGTGCAGAAGACCTATTTTGACCGGTTCGGACTGCAGTATGACCAAATTTTGGCCCGTACGTCCTTTGATTTCCATACCATCAACACCTTGCTGAAAACCCATCAGGAGGATCCCCTGGGCAATCTGATCAGCGATGCTTATATTGCCGCCGTCAAAAAAGCCGAGGGGGCGGAATACGTCTCTGTCGCCGCGGCCATCGTACCCGTGGGGACGATCCGGGGCACCTTTTACCGGGGTGATATCACCACGGCGGATACCTTTACGGTCAGTTCCCTGGGGATCGGTGCGGACAAGGTACCGGGTTATCCGCTGATTTCGGTTTATCTGACGGGCAAAGAACTGAAAACCGTCTGTGAAGTGGATGCCTCCATCACCCCGATGATGGAAGAAGCCCAGTTGTATATGTCCGGACTGAGCTTCACCTTCAATCCCCATCGAATGATCTTCAACAAAGTGACGGAGGCTGTCTTGACTGAGGAAGACGGGGCCGCCGAAGCCATCGAGGACGAACAGCTGTATCGGGTGGTGGTGGGGCTTTATTCAGCCCAAATGCTGTCCATCGTTGGTGACAAATCCTATGGGTTGCTTTCAATCGTGCCGAAAACAGAGGATGGGACGCCCATTGAAGATTTTGAAACCCGGATCATTCACCGGAAGGCAGGCGGCCGGCTCTCAGAAATCAAAGAATGGCAGGCCATCGCCGAGTATTTGCAGTCTTTCCCGACCCAAGACGGAATCCCCCTTATCCCTGCGTATTATGAGACGGTTCATGGACGCAAGGTGATGGATAACAGCCGCAGTTTGCCGGAAATTCTGCGGCATCCCAACCGAATCGCTTGGGGGGTCTATGGCGGGGGAGTCCTGGCTCTGATGGTCCTGTTGTTTGGGGGAAGGGCGATGGGCAGACGCCTGCGGAAGCGGCGTCCTTCGAATTAGATCTTGAGGCTGTTCCGAGACAGGGCATAACCTTCCTTTTTTGCCGCATCAATTGCCAGAAAACTTTTATATTGTTATAATGTGAATTGCAGGAATAGTTATCATTATGGATGAAAGGATTTGCCGATGCTGCAGCTTACGGAAATCTACGACAAACTGAAGACCATCGCGGAAATCTGCGAAGGGTATGTGACGATCACGGATCAGCAGGGCATGCGGATCCACACCTTTGACAGCTCCGGCAGGGAATTGGAAGAGATGAAGGGCCAGGTTTATGAACTGGCCAGGCTGGCCGGCGAGACCGGCATGATCCAGATCGGCAAATCCCAGATCGCCAGGGACGCTCAGGTCTGGGCGATTCCCTGGCGCGAATATGTGATTGCCGGCAGCAACTTTTCGAAAATGGAACGGGATATCAAGCTGGAACAATCCCTGTCCAATGCGCTTCCTTTTATTGCCAGGGTGGTCGGCGGCGAAGCGGTCATTTTCAACAAAGACGGCATGCGCATCAAAAGCGTGGATGCCAGCGGCACCACCAACACAAACTATGTGGGTACGGTCAGCAGCTCCGCGAAACGGGCCATGGATGAGCAAATGCCGACCTTCGGGCAGTCCATCTCGACCCAGGGCGCTTTGGCGGTCCGGGTCCCGATCACAAAAAATTTCGGGCTCGGCTTCAATAATGAACTGACCGTAAAAAAGGAAAAAAAGCTGTTTGAAGAGGTTAAAAAATACCAGACGGCCCGATATACCCTCAATGACATTGTTGGGGAAAGCGAGAAGATTCTTAAGGTAAAAAATATTTGCCAAAATGCGTCGAAAGCGTCGGCGATCCTGCTGTATGGAGAAACCGGCACCGGCAAGGAGCTGTTTGCCCAAGCCCTGCACAATACCAGCGACCGGCGGACGAAACCTTTCGTGGCCATCAACTGCGGCGCCATCCCCGCCTCCATCATTGAGAGCTATCTCTTTGGCTATTCCGGCGGCGCTTTTACCGGGGCGAAGAAGGAAGGCAATATCGGCGCCTTCGAACAAGCCAATCATGGCACCATTTTCCTGGATGAAATCAGTGAGATGCCGATGGATCTGCAAACCAAGCTTCTGCGCGTGCTGCAGGAAAAAGAAGTGATGCGTGTCGGAGACTTCCATCCCATCAAACTGGACGTGCGCATCATCAGCTCCTCCAACCGGGATTTAATGAAGGCAGTGAATGAGGGGAGATTCAGGGAGGACTTGTACTACCGGATCAATGTCATTGAGATTCGGATTCCGCCGCTTCGCGAGCGCAAGGATGACATTCCGCTTCTGTGCCGGCACTTTATCAATGAGTTCAACCGGATCCTCGGAAAATTCGTTCTGAAAATTGACCAGGACGCCCTGGATATTCTGATGGCCTATGATTGGCGCGGCAACGTCCGTGAATTGAAAAGCTGCATCGAACGGGCCATGAACATGGTGGACGTGAACACCGGCAGCATCAAGGCGATCCATTTGCCTTCTTATTTGCTGGAGCAGCGCGGTGATGTGCCGGGGGCCATGCGACGGCAAGCGGAAACCCTCAAGGAACAGGTTCAAAGGGTCGAAATGGAGGCCATCGAAAAGGCGCTGAGAATGACCGGCCAATCTAAAAAGGAAGCTGCCGAGCTTTTGGGAATCAGCACGATCACCCTATGGCGAAAGCTCAAGGAGTACCAAATGGAGGGCTCTGAAACGGAAAAGGGCGGTGCATTACAAAAATGAAATGGCATTGCAAAAATGAAAGGCGCTTAATCTTCGATAAATGGCGTAATCTGCAGACATTGTTAAATGAAAAACAGAAAAGCATTTCATAAACGAAATGCTTTTCTGTTTTTTTAATCAAAACGGGTGTGTTGGGCAGGCCCAAACGCACTGGGCGCCTGGAAGAAAAATAAAATATTCGTGAGAAAACAACAACTTTTCTAAAATAATTTCTATCCTCAAAAAAGTTGGCATGCGAATTGCAAGCTAAGAGAATGGATGCATTCCCGAGAACAACTCGGTTAAATCATTGAAAGGGGATTACAAGTATGGGCAAACTCATCATCAAAAACATTGGCACGATCGCAACCGGCAACTGTAAGGCGCCGATTGCCAAGGGAACCACGATCGTCATCGAAGATAAGATCATCTCGGCGATCGGCGGAGAAGAACTTCTTGAAAATATTCAGGATGCAAAGGTCATTGACGCAGGCGGTACCACGGTGACTCCCGGCCTCTTTGATTCCCATGTCCACACCACCATCGGCGATTTTGCTCCCCGGCAGCTGACCCTGAATTATATCGACAGTGCGCTGCATGGCGGCGTAACCACCATGATTTCCGCTGGAGAATGCCATACCCCCGGCCGGCCTAAAGATCCGGCAGGCACCAAAGCTTTGGCTGTGGTTGCACACAAATCCTTTGAAAATGCCAGACCTTCCGGCGTCAAAGTCCACGGCGGCGCTTTGATCCTTGAAAAGGGTCTTGTTGAAAAAGATTTTGAAGAACTGAAAGAACAGGGTGTTTGGATCGTCGGTGAAATCGGTCTAGGCAGTGTGAAGAAGCCTGAAGATGCCGCGCCCATGGTCCAATGGGCCCATAAGAACGGTTTTAAAGTCCAGATGCATACCGGCGGCACTTCCATCCCCGGCAGTTCCACCGTCACGGCAGCCGACGTGATCGCTACAGCGCCGGATGTGGTGTCTCACATCAACGGCGGACCAACGGCTATTTCTGCAGCCGAAGTGGACCGCATCATGGATGAAACTGGTTTTGCCTTGGAAATCGTACAGTGCGGCAATCCCAAAATCGCGGATTACGTCGCCCGCCGTGCCAAAGAGAAAGGCATGCTGGGCCGAATCATTTTCGGCAATGACGCACCCTCCGGCACC
>CALMWJ010000316.1 GCA_937873525.1 uncultured Peptococcaceae bacterium
AAGCAAAGGAACGGCTGGAAAACCTGTGGGATGTCAAACAGGGCATCATAGAGTTTTCCAAATAAAAAAAGGATGAAAGGGGATGTGTTTTATGAAAGGAAACCCGGAACTGCTCGCTGTATTGAATTCGCTGCTGTCCGATGAGCTCAGCGCCATCAACCAGTATATTGTCCATTCGGAAATGAGTGCCAATTGGGGTTATGAAAAGCTGCATGATCACTTTGAAAAACGGGCTATCGACGAAATGAAGCATGCGGAGAAACTGGTCGCAAGGATCTTATTCCTGGAAGGAATCCCCATCGTCAGCAGCCTGCACGATATCAAGATCGGCAGCGAAATACCCAAACAGTTTGAGAACGATCATTATGCTGAGGAAGGCGCCATCAAAGCTTACAATGATGCCATTCTCCTGGCCGGTCAAGTCAAGGATTTCGCCACCCGCGAAGTGCTTGAATCCATCCTGTCGGATGAAGACCGTCACATCGACGAGATCGAGGAGATCCAAGATCAGATCCAGCACATGGGCTTGCCGATTTTCCTGACCACTCAAGTCAGAGGCTAACAAAAAAACGACTTGCGGGAGACCTGGCTTGCGGTAAATAAAAGATCCCTCCGACTGCAGCCGTACTGAAGTGCATCCCAAACGTTGGTTAAAAAAGACGAACGTTTGAGGTGCACTTCATACAACCGGCCCATCGGGGGGATTCTTTTTGCCAAACCTTGGGGAGGCATTACCGATTGAGGACCATCATGAACTCCTCGCCGCTGATGGTTTCCCGTTCCAGCAGATGCTGGGCTAGTTCATTGAGTTTGGCGGCGTTTTCTTTCAGGATCCCGCGGGCCTTGTCATGGGCTTGCCGGATGATCTGCAGGACCTCATGATCGATTTTGGAGGCGGTTTCCGCGGAACAGGCCAGGGCGGCGTCCCCGCCCAGGTATTGGTTGCTGACGGTTTCCAAGGCCATCATGTCAAAGGCCTCGCTCATTCCCAGCCGCGTGACCATGGCCCGGGCCAATTTGGTGGCCTGCTCGATGTCGTTGGCGGCGCCGGAGGTGCTGGTGCCGAAAATCAACTCTTCTGCGGCACGGCCGCCGGTCAGGGTGGTGATTTTATTAAGGGCTTCTTCCTTGGACATAAGGACTGTCTCGTTTTCAGCGATCTGCATGGTGTAGCCCAAAGCACCGGAGGTGCGGGGGATGATGGTGATCTTATGGACCGGGGCGGAGTCCTTTTGCTTAGCGGCGACCAGGGCATGGCCGATTTCGTGGTAGGAGATGATTTGCTTTTCCTTCGGGGAAATCACGGCGCCTTTCCGCTGATATCCGGCGATGACCGTTTCCACCGATTCTTCCAGGTCCACCTGTTCCACCTCGGTCCTTCCTTCTTTGACAGCGTGAAGGGCCGCTTCATTCACGATGTTGGCCAGTTCCGCGCCGGAGGCACCGGCGGTGGCCCGGGCGATGGCGTTGAAATCGATGTTGCCCGACAGCTTGATCGCTTTGGCGTGAACCTTGAGGATCGCTTCCCTTCCGGCCAGGTCAGGCAGTTCCACGGGGATGCGCCGGTCAAAACGACCGGGGCGCAAAAGCGCTTTGTCCAAGGTTTCCGGCCGATTGGTAGCGGCCAGGATGACCACGCCTTTGCGGCCGTCGAAGCCGTCCATTTCGGTCAGCAGCTGATTCAGGGTCTGTTCCCGCTCGTCATTGCCGCCCAAAGGCCCGCTGTCGCGGCGTTTTCCAATGGTATCGATTTCATCGATGAAGACGATGCAAGGGGCTTTTTCCTGGGCTTGCTTGAACAGGTCGCGAACCTTCGCGGCTCCCATGCCCACAAACATCTCCACAAATTCCGAGCCGGAAATCGAGAAGAAGGGGACCTTGGCTTCTCCGGCCACCGCCTTGGCCAGGA
>CALMWJ010000317.1 GCA_937873525.1 uncultured Peptococcaceae bacterium
CTTCGCCATCTGCCATAAACGTGGGCGTGCTGCCCGTGGCCACGAATTGGATTTCCAGCCCTGCCGCCTTCAGCTCTGCATAGGCGGTCTTCATCGCTCCCGCCGCATCCTTTGCCACTTGATGTGCCTCTGACCGGTTCGCGGCGCCATAGACCTGTCCGGGATGGGTACTGATCCCGATCAGCTGAAGACCGGGGAGCTGCCCGATGATCCGTCCCAAGGCGCCGGCTCGCTCAGGCAGAACCCCAAAGCGGTGCAGCCCGCTGTCAATGATCATCAGGACTTCCTGCAGGGGACCATTGGGCAGCGCCTGTGTATAGCGAAGCCAGGCCTCACTCAGCTGCCGGGCATTCGCTTCGCCATCCACACTGAGGATCAGTCGCCCCATGCGGCCGATGTCCAGTGCGCGCCTCAGATTGGCCTCTCCGGACACCGGATAGGCGTACATGACAGGTCCCAGGTCCTGTTCCAGGAGAATCTGGCTTTCCTGCAGCGTGCCGGTCAAAAATCCCTGGGCCCCCGCCGCCTTCTGCATACGTGCGATGGCGGTGCTTTTATGCGTCTTGGTCATCGGCCATAGCTGCTTATGGTGTTCCCCGGCGTACGCTTGAAACGCATCGATATTCGCCTTGAGCTGATCAAGCTCCGTCAGCCAGCAGGGCGTTTGGAGGTCCTTGATATCCATGACCGCACCACGACCTTTCGGTATTTTATCTTATTTTATTGTATCATCGTGATATATCTGCTTCAAGATAACTGCATATTCCCGCAGTTCGTTGTCCTTGGGATTGACAAATAGAGCGAAATTAATCCGGCCCAGCAAATGCCGCAGATAGTTGCTCCGGGTTTCTCCGATATGCTCCAGATGAGAATCCAACCCAAATTTCTTGATGTAATGCATCTGCTGGCGAATGGCTTTCCGGGTCTTCTTCGGCACCTGCATATGGTGGTTGACCACGATGCCGGTCACTTCCTGGCAGGCGTTGGTCCTGGCAACCCGGGTCTTCTCTGGATTCAACCGGAATCCATTTTCAAAGACGCTGCGGCTGACATAAGTGATCAATGCCCGAACGCTATGGTTGCCGGAAAAGGTCAAGTCGTCGGCATATCGCGTATAGCGCCAACCGTTTTCGGCACAATAACGGCTGACCCTTTGATCAAAGTCCTTCATCCGCAGATTGGATAAGCAAGGACTGGTGGGTGCGCCTTGGGGAAGCACGCCGTTCAGGCAGCAAAGATGCGCCAGGAAGGAAGCCACGTTCCTCTGGTAGCCCATTTCTTCGAAGATCCTGTAGATATCATGGATTTTGACCGACGGAAAAAAGTCCTTGATATCCAAGGTGACCAGCGCTTTCTGGGCACGGTGGTACCGGGCATTCTGCTTCAGGTTCCTGCCTTTGACGTAAGCTTTGGCATAGGGACTGACGGACGCCTTGGAAAGGATCTCTTCCAGGATCCAGCGCTGGACCTTTTTCAAGTCCGGCAGGGGCTCATGAATCTCCCTTTCCTTGCCGTTGGTCTTCTGAATGGTAAAACGCCTGTAAAAATGCTCCGGAGCGTACGCCATCTTGCAAACATAGCTATGCTTCAGCCCCATCAAGGCGGATGCATGGGAGGGCTGGGCGATGACCGGCATGTTTTGATCAAAAAGGTTTTTCGCATACAACAAATAAGCAGAAACAAAAGCATCGTCTTTTTTCTGCTTAAAGGCTTCCTGAATCATCTTCTCTTTGTATTTTTCCCAATCCATCCGATCCCCCCGCTTCCTCCTATGGCCTCTGGCGGACTGTATCACTAAAGATTTCCGAACGCCATTGAAAACGCAGGTTTTCAATGGTGGGGCGAAGCAGGGCTCCGCCTGCGAGCGGCGGGCATGGATTCCGGATGAAGCACGGAGTGCAGAAGACGGAAATGCCCGCCGGGCTTGAAAGACAGTTCCTTGACGATTGACGACTCGCCAATCACGTATCCTTACGAATACATTCTGATACAGTCCGCCAGAAGCCATATTTATTTAGGAAGCACGACCTTTGTCCTGCGGATGGGTTTTTCATGGAACGCGGTTTGAGGCATGATCCATCTCTCCGAGCCCCGGAGAATGCATTTTTTCTTTTTGCGTGGCGCAGCGGCTTGGTTCAGTTTCATAAACACTTCCTTCCTGCATTCCATGAATGGCGTTATTTGCTGAATTTTCTGCATTTTTATATTATCACAATTTCCGTATTTTGACTAGAATGTTTTGCCTGTTTTGACTGGGTTCCCGGCCGGGGAGCCGGCGCATGATGCCTATGTGCGTTACAGCAGGGCCTTCCGTTTCCAGAAGGCCCTGCCCCTTATGCTTCTTCAATTTTGAACTTGTTGACCACATCGCTCAGACAGCAGGTCGTCTGTTTGATTGCCTCGATGTTGCCGTTGATCTGCTGCAGCATCGCCGTTTGCTCCTCAATGGCGGCAGCGGC
>CALMWJ010000318.1 GCA_937873525.1 uncultured Peptococcaceae bacterium
ATGAAGACCGGGTCGCTGTGGGTGGTGATCCGGTCGATGGTCTCGATGGATCCGCCCTGGTCGATGGCCACGTCCACGATGACGGAGCCGGGACGCATGGTTTTGACCATGGCTTCCGTGACCAGATGGGGTGCCCGGGCGCCTGGGATCAGGACGGCGCCGATCAGGAGGTCCGTATCCTTGACCTCTTCCGCAATGTTGAAGGTGTTGGACATAACGGTCTTGACCCGGCCTTTGAATTGATCATCCAAAGCAATCAGCCGGGCAGCATTCATGTCGATGATGGAAACCTCCGCCCCCATGCCCACAGCGATCTTGGCCGCGTTGGTGCCCACCATGCCGCCCCCGACAATGGTGACCTTGGCCGGTTTCACGCCGGGAACGCCGCCCAGCAGCATGCCGCGGCCGCCATAGTTCTTTTCAAGGAAATGGGCGCCGATCTGGACGGACATTCTGCCGGCCACCATGCTCATGGGCATCAGAAGGGGCAGGCTGCCGTTGGGCAGGGCCACCGTTTCGAAGGCGATGCCGGTAATTTTCTTTTCCAGAAGCACCTTGGTCAGTTCCGGTTCGGGTGCCAGATGAAGGTATGTAAAAAGGATCTGGTTCTCCTGCATCCGATCATATTCCTGAGGCAGAGGCTCCTTGACTTTGACGATCATATCGGATTTTTCGTAAACCTCCGCAGCGGTTTCACATAGGATGGCGCCGGCGTCCATGTACTCCTGGTCTTCGATCCCGCTGCCCAAACCGGCGCTCTTTTCTATAAAGACGGTATTGCCATGGTCGACCAGGGCTTTGACGCCCGAAGGAATGAGTCCCACACGGTTTTCATTGTTCTTGACTTCTTTGGGTGTTCCGACTTTCATTGTTCGCCACTCCTTTTAATCGTTGGTTTCGGGAAGCTCTATCATCCACGGAATCCAAAATATCCTTCGGAGGGAGGATCGTCGGATATTTTGGACGCCGGGATTCACAGAAACGGGTTTCCAGACAAAGAAAGCATAAGGAAAGAGCCCCGGCTATGGAGGTTCAGGCTAAACCAGCTCATAGATTTCCCAGTCGGTGTCCGTGAAATGCCACCATTCGTTGATATAGATCTCAAACCCGGCGCTGACCATGGCTGCCTGGAGATCCTGCAAGTGTGTGCGGACCGGGTCTTCCAGTCCATCCAGGGAAGCGGAGGCCGCTCCGGAGAAATCATCAAAGGCTGTGGGCATCGCCAGCCGCTTGCCCTGAGGATCGGCAAGGGTCACATCCACGGCGCAGCCCCGGTTATGATGGGAACCCCGATCGGGCGGCGCGACAAAATCAGGATCCTTCACAATTTCCCACAGCAGCTTCTGAACCGCCAGAGGCCGGAAGGCATCCCAGATCACAAGACGATAGCCCATGGCCCGGAGCCGTTCCGCTGCACATTTCAGCTTCCGCAGCGTTCCTGAACGCAGTTGGTCATAGGGTACGTCGTAGACGGCCCTTCCTAAAAAGTTGTCTTGCGTGCCATACTTCAAGTCCAGGATAGCATCCGGGACCCAATGCCCAATTCGATCAAATTCTTTAAGATTATCCTGCTGCAAGGCGTTTCATCTCCATTATGGTTTTATGGATCGGTCGTTTTATTCCAGAGAAAAGCGCAGGATCCCCGCCGCTGTATCCACGGTGCAAACTGCGCCCAACGGAATCGTCGACATGGGAACGCAATGGCCCGACTTGATGTTCATCAGAACCGGCTTATCGTAATCCGCAAAGAAGTCTTCCATCAGTTCCCCGATCAGGTATGCTGGGTCGTGTTGGTTGCTCTGGTTGGCAAAATCCCCGATCAGAACACCGGCGGCCTCGGAAAATTTTCCGGCATACTTCAACTGATGCAGAAACCGGTCCACATGAGCCGTGTCTTCATCCACATCTTCGAAGAACAGGATTTTCCCCTTAGCATCCAGTTCATTGGGCGTGCCCATCAGGGAATTGATCAAGGACAGATTGCCGCCGGCACAGATCCCCCGGGCTTTGCCGGGCCGGAGCACCTGGATGGGTACCCCGGGCGGATTGTCCAGATCCATCGTGCCGGTCACCCCCAGAGCCAAAGCCTTTTCCATGGATGCCTCCGTGAAGGCATCAAAGTCCCGGATCATGTTGGACTTGACCATGGGACCGTGAAAGGTGATCAATTGGGCCCTCTGGTTGAAGGCCACATGGAAGTTGGTGATGTCGCTGTAGCCCATGAACACTTTGGGGTTGGTCCGGACCAGGTCAAAGTTCAGCTTGTCCAGCACATGGTTGCCCGAGTCGCCGCCCCGCAGGCAAAAGATGGCCCGGATCTGGGGAGACGCAAACATTTCATTGATATCTCTCGCCCTGAGGTCACCGCAACCGGCACAGTAGCCATTGACCGGCGTGGCCGAAACACTGGCTCCCGCCACCACCCGGTAACCCCGGCGCTCCAGAAATGCGATGGATTGGGCGGCTTCCTCCGGCGCCACCGGCGAACAAGGCGCGATCAACCCCACTTTGTCCCCTTTTTTGGGCGGTTCAGGAAAAATCATGGAATTCTCATCCTTTCACAATCAAGCCAGACCCGCAGGCCTGGCTTGTTCTGATATCCAGTGGGTCATCATAGCTTGAAGCGGCCTTCCAGCGCCATATACTGGTCAAAAAGGAGACGGCTGACCCGGGCGCCGTAGATATGGGATTCATGCTCTTTGTGATACTGCTTGTCCTTGAATTCCTTGGTAAAGATGGTGATCACATATTGGCCGTAGGGCGTGCCCACAATGCCGCCGTCATTGCGGCATTTGTTCATAGATCCGCTCTTGGAGGCGATGTAAACCTGGGGATCCATTTCCCCGTAGTTATCTTCGTCCAAGTAAAACGGCGGAAAGAAATAAGACAGTGTGCTGTTGTAGCGCTGTTTCTTAAAGATTCCCAGCATCTCGTCGGAGGCCTCGGGGCTGACCAGCTCCCGGCGGGCCAGCATCGAAAATAATTTGCCATAATCCTCCGGCGTGGTGGTACCCAGCTTGTCCCAGCCTCCGCTGCCAAGCTTGCGGTGGAGCCGGGTATTCGTCAAGCCCAGCTTCTGAATCGTTTCATTGATATGATCCAGCCCCAGGTAATCGATGAGAATATTGGTGGCTACATTGTCGCTGATGACGATCATCAGGACCGCCATGTTTTTTGCCGTCAGCTGGACACCCATGCCCATATCCCTCAGGATACCGCTGCCGTTGATGTAATTGCCCTGGTCCAGGACCAGGATTTCCTCCAGGGATTTCTTCCCTTCCCGAACCTGGCTGTACAGATCCGCCAGAATGTAGGATTTGATGGTGCTGGCGGTCTCATATTCTTCTTCAGGATAAATCCGGATCACATTGCCCTTCAAATCATCGGCATAGATCCCCATGATTCCGGAAAAGCTCAGGATTTCACAACGGATCCGGTTCTCCAGGCTGAACATATCTTCCATCGCATTTCATCCCCATTTTATTGTATCGTAAGACATTCAACGTTGTGACAGGCCACCCTGCGGCCCCGGACCTCCCGCATTTGCGGCTCTTCCTGGATGCAGCGATCGGTGGCATAGGGGCAGCGGGTATGGAAACGGCAGCCGGAAGGCGGATTCACGGGACTTGGCATCTCACCCTTTAGCAGGGCCTTTTTTTCCCGGCGCAGATGAGGATCCGGCTTAGGCACCGCGGCAAGCAGGAATTGGGTATAGGGATGGAGGGGATCCTTGAAGATATCCTCCGTTTGGCCGATTTCGCAAAGCTTGCCCAAAAACATAACGCATACCCGGTCCGATATGTAGCGTACCACCCCCAAATCATGGGAGATGAAGAGATAGGTCAGCTGCATCTCCTTCTGCAGGTCATGGAGCAGGTTCAGGATCTGGGCCTGGATCGAAACATCCAAAGCAGAAACCGGCTCGTCACAGACCACCAGCTTGGGGTTCAGTGCCAGAGCCCGGGCAATGCCGATCCTCTGCCTTTGTCCGCCGGAAAACTGGTGGGGATAGCGGTTGATGAATTCCGGCCGGATGCCTACGATCCGCATCAGTTCCCGGACCCGTTCCTCCGTTTCTTTCTGGGTGGCATAGACACGATGGGTGGTTAGCGGCTCGGATATGATCTGAAAAACGTTCATCCGCGGATTCAGGGAAGCATAGGGATCCTGGAAAATGATCTGCATCTTTTTCCGGATATGCCGCAATTCCTCGCCGGATAGCTCGCCCAGATCCCGCCCTTCAAAGCGGATCGTTCCGGAGGTGAGTTCCAATAACTGAAGGATCAGCCGGCCCATCGTGCTCTTGCCGCAGCCGGATTCGCCCACCATGGCCAGGGTCTCTCCTTCGCGAATGGAGAAGCTCACATCGGAGACCGCATGGACCACGGCGCTGCTCTTGCGGAAGCCGCCGGACACTTTGAACTCTTTGACCACATGGTCCACCTCCAGCAGGTCGCCTTTCACCGCCGGATTCTCAGCGTTTTTTTCCAATAGGGCCTGGGTCATGCCGGTCCACCTCCGTTTTTATAGAGGAAGCAGCGCACCAGATGCTGATTCCCCGCATCGTACAGCTCGGGCTCGTGTTCGAAGCATTCCGGACGGGCATATTCGCACCGGGGGCTGAAGCGGCATCCTTTCGGCAGGCGCAGCAGATTGGGCACCATCCCCTTGATGTTGTACAGACGCCGCTTTTCAGCAGTCGGTTTGGGAATGGAATTCAGCAGCCCCTTGGTGTAGGGATGCGCCGTATGATCGAAAAGGTCAAAGATCCCGGCCTGCTCCATGATCTTGCCGGCGTACATCACATAGACGTAGTCGCAGACCTCGGCCACCACGCCCAGGTTATGGGTGATCAGCATGATGGAGGTGCCGAAGTCATGCTCCAGCTGCTTCATGAGGTGCAGGATCTGGGCCTCGATGGTCACGTCCAGAGCGGTGGTGGGTTCGTCGGCAATCAGCAGCTGGGGCTGGCATGCCATGGCCATGCCGATCATCACCCTTTGGCGCAGACCGCCGGACAATTGGTGCGGGTAGCTTTTGTAACGCTTCTCAGCCTCCGGGATGCCCACCGCTTTGAACATATCGACGACTCTTTGCCTGGCTTCTTCCTGACTGACGGCCTGATGGGCCGTGATGGCCTCACTGACCTGGCGGCCAACGGTGTAGACCGGATTCAGGGAGGTCATCGGTTCCTGGAAGATCACAGAAACTTTATTGCCCCGGATCGACCGAATCTCATTGATATCGGCGCCGACCAGTTCCCGGCCGTCCAGCCGGATGCTGCCGCCGACGATCTTTCCCGGCCGGCTGATCAGCTGCAGCACAGACATGGCCGTGACGCTTTTGCCGCAGCCGGATTCCCCCACCACGCCCACAATCTGCCTCCGGGGAATTTCTATGCTGACACCGTCCACCGCCGGGACTACCCCCTTATGGGTAAAGAAGTGGGTCTTCAGATCGGTGATTTTCAATAATTCTTCATTTTTCTGCAGTTCGCTCATCGTCCCATCCCCTAATCTTTCAAGTATGGATCCAGGGCGTCCCGGACGCCGTCCCCCAGGAAGTTGAAGGCCAGCACCAGGATCAGGATCGCCACGCCTGGCGCCAGAGTCAGCCACGGATAGTTGAACAGGTACTGTTTGCCTCTGTAGACCATCAGGCCCCAGCTGGTGGACGGCGGCACCGCGCCGATCCCCAGGAAGCTCAGGCTGGACTCGGACATGATCGAATCCGGAATGTTCAGGGAAAATAAGACGATCAGATTAGGAATACAGTTGGGCAGGATGTGCCGCATCATGATAATCCATTTTTTCACGCCCACCGCTTTGGCGGCTTCCACAAACTCCTTTTCCTTCAGGGAAAGGGTCTGGGCCCGGACGATCCGGGCGGTCCCCGCCCACTTCACGATGCTCAGGGCGATAAAGATGTTGACCAGGCTCGCCCCCAAGGTGTACATAACCACCATCGCCAGAAGGAGGGATGGAAAGGCCAGCACAATGTCCGCGAAACGCATGATGATGAAATCGACTTTCTTCCCCATATAGCCCGACATCAGGCCCATCACGGTCCCGATGGTCATGGCGATCAGGGTAGGCACCAGGCCGATGACCAGTGAAACCCGGGCGCCGTAAATCAACCGGCTGAAGACATCCCGTCCCAGCTCATCGCAGCCCAGCCAGTGGGCCATCGACGGTGCGGCGAAACGCAGATTGTCCGCATCCTGGAAATTGGGGTCGTAGGGCGCCACGATGGGTGCAAAGACCGCCATAAGGATCACGATCACGATGACTGCCAGGGAAAGGGCGGCCAGCTTGTTATTTTTGAGCATGCTCTTCAGGCTGCTCCAAATACTTGTATCGTCCAGAAGCTCGGCTTCCACGTCCTCCCGGGGAGGCATGAAGCGCGTTGTTTCTTCTGCAAATTCTGCTGCTTGGATCGCTTCCTGCATCTGCTCACCTACTCAACTCTTATTCTGGGATCAAGGACGGAATATAGTAAGTCGGCAATCAGGTTGCCGGCAATGATCAGCATTGTGGTAAAAATAATGGTCCCTTGTAAAAGCGGCATGTCCCGGTCGCCGATGGCACTGACAGCCACCCGGCCCAGTCCCGGAATGCCAAAAATGCTTTCCGTCATGACCGCACCGCCCAGCAGGCTGGAAACTTGGATCGCCATCATGGTGACCACCGGCAGCATGGCGTTCTTCAGGGCATGTCCCACCACCACAGTGCCTTCCTTCAGCCCCTTGGCCCGGGCCGTGCGGATAAAGTCGTTCTTCATGATCTCCAGCAGGTTGGACCGGGTCAGCCGGGCAATGGTGCCCGCCGAGCTCCAGCCCAGCACCAGAGAAGGCATGATCATAGCCTGCCAGGTCTTATATCCGGTCACGGGCAGCCAGCCCAGCTTGTAGGCAAAGACGTACTGCAGCAGCAGCCCCGCCCAGAACACCGGCATGGAAACCCCCATCAGGGAGAAGGTCATAAAGCCCCGGTCCACCAGGGTATTCTGTTTGACTGCGGACAGGATTCCGGCGGGGATGCCGATGATCCAGGCCACCAGCGCTGCCCAGAGGGTCAGCTTCAGGGTATGGGGGAATGCCTGGAATATCAGTCCGGATACTTCCCGGTTCAGCTTATAGGACATTCCGAAATCCCCTTGAACGGCGTTTTTAAGGTAATTAAAAAACTGCACGATAAAAGGATCGTCCAGACCCATCCGTTCTCTGAAGGCTTCAATCAAGTCAGGCTTGATATGCTCCCCCATCATCAGGGTCACCGGGTCTCCCGGCACCACATTCAGCATAAAAAAGATAACAAAGACGACTCCGATCAAAACCGGAATGGAAATGAGGACCCGTTTTAAGATATATCTCGCCACAGCGTTCACCTGTCTTTCGCAGCAATCGGCCGGAGGCAAAGATCAGTAAGGCAAGCTTGCCTTACTGATCTTTGACAACCTTTCCTTCCAAGGGCTTATGGGTTGTTTTCGGAATTAGTTTTCGATATGCAGCCCATCATAGTAATGCCAGGTGGAGGTCCAGCCGTTCCAGGAGACCCTGAAGCCTTTCAGCCGGTTGCTGGTAATGAAAATATGCTGTTTGCAGAACAGGGGGATCCAAGCGGCTTCATCCTGGATGATGGCTTTTTCCAGAGCTTGGTATTCTGCCATCCTGGCATCGTTGTCGGTGATTGCCCGAGCAGCTACCACCCGGTTGGACAATGCCTCGTTCTTGAAGTTGAAGGACCGCTTCTGGGTGTTGCCAGGCGCGAAGAAGGTATAGAGGAAGTTGTCCGGATCGTTGAAATCCGCCGACCAGCTGGTGGTATACATGGGCAGCTCGCCGTCTGCACGGACTGCGTACCAAGTGGCTTCATCCACCTGTTCGATGGTGACCTTGACGCCGATCTTGGCCAGCTGAGCCTGGACCATTTCATTTCTGGAGAGGGTATCGGGACTGTTGGTGGACTGGGTGATGGTCATTTCAAAACCGTCGGGATAGCCGGCTTCCGCCAGCAGGGCTTTGGCTGCGTCGAGATCATATTTGATCTCCGGCAGATTGGGGTTGTAGCCTACCAGTCCGGGAGGCATGATACCAGACAGGACCTGACCGCGGCCGTCAAACAGGTTGTCCAGGATGGACTGGCGGTCGATGGCCATCTGTAAGGCTTTACGGACCCGGACATCGTCAAAGGGTTCAATGCTTTGGTTGAAGGTGTAATAGTAGATCCCCACACGGTTGCCGATGACGGTATTGCCCTTATATTTATCGTTGCTCATAAAGTAGCCGATTTGCGTGGGCGCATAGTCGCAGTCGAAGACATCCAGCTCGCCGGACTCAAACATCATGCGCATCGTATCCGCATCGGCCACGGTTTTCCAGGAGATGCCGTCCAGGGCCGGTGCGCCGCGCCAGTAACTGTCATTCTTCAGAATCAGCTTTTCGTCGTTCAGGACCCAGGATTTGAAATAGTATGGCCCGGTGCCGATGGTTTTCTCAGGGATCAGACCAAAGTCCTTACCCGCTTCCATGGTGGTTTCTTTATCATAGATGCCGCAGCCTGGCGTCGCCAGGGAGGCCAGGAAAGCGCCGAAAGGCTGCTCCAGCGTCATCTTGACCGTGAAGTCATCCACGATCTCAAGTCCTTCCAGTTCCTTTGCCGCTCCGTCCATCATGGCTTGAGAGCCTTTGATGGGGGAGATGAAGTCCTGGTTCTTCGCTCCGGTTTCAGGCAGAAGCATTCTTTCAAAGGTGTATTTCACGTCCTCTGCCGTGAAATCCTTGCCATTGTGAAATTTCACGCCTTGCTGCAGGTGGAAGGTGTAGACCAGGCCGTCGTCGGAGATGTCCCAGCTCTTGGCCAGGCCGGGGATGATCTCAGATATGCCTTCGCCCACGCTGGTGGCTTCCACCAGACGGTCAAAGATCATGAACGGGATGTCATAATACTCTGTGGTCATTTGTCCGTCGCAGGTGTCAACTTCCGTCACTTCACCCAAACGCATGATGTTGTCATAGCTGATTTTTTCAGCCGGTGCGCCTTCCGCGCCCGCAGCTTTCGCGCCGCAGCCGGCAAGGGTGCTGACGCCCAGGACCAGGACTAAGAGCAATGCCAGATACTTCCGATTCATCGATTTTCCTCCTTCAGTTTCGTGTTTAGACGCCATGGTAAAAATGCAACTTTCTTGAAGTGTTCCATTCCCTATGCTCGTTCGCAAAGCCCGAGGGCTCGGCCCAAAGCCTTGCTCCGACGTAACGGTTCACCTCCCCAGTCCATTTTTCATCAATCAACATTATCCGCAAGAAACATGCCAAAAAAAAGCAAGCCGCAAATGAGTGTTTTACGTCTTGCTCGCCAAACAATAGTTCGGTTTTCGGAATTTATGGTTCGTTATTTCGAACTTAGTTAATTTGTATAGAATATTTCAGACACAGCATGGCGATGTCGCGCATAGCGCTTTCCACTTTGCGAACCTCCACCTGATTGGCACTCATGCAAAGAATAAAGGGATACTTGGAAAAAACGATTCCCGCATCATGGCGGACGCCTTCATCTTCACCCACTTGATGGGCAATGCCGATCAGATCTGAAAAATGATATGGAATGATGTAATTCCGCTGCTGCTGTTTGAGCAGCTCGATCAATTCCCTGCTGACCCGGCTGCTGATCAGCTGGCCGCTCTGCATCCTCTCGAACATGTCGCCAAGCTCCTGCACGGAACAATAATTTTCGATCCCTTTGGCAATGCCCTCCTGGTCGAAAAGGAAGCGATTGACCCTGGAATGAAGATAGCCCAGGTGGGATAAGGTTTGGTTGATATTTTCGATTCCCGCAAGGGCGGCGAGGATATTGAAGGCCGTATTGTCGCCCACCGTGATCATCAGCCTGTAGAGGTCTTCGATCGTCAGCTCAATGCCTTCATGGAGGCTGGCCAGCGCTCCCAGGGACGGGACCTTGTCCTCATTCTTCAGAATATACACATCATCCTTGCTGAATTTGCCATCGTCGATTTGACGGAGCACCTCCATCAGCAAAAAAAGCTTGGAAATTCCGGCCGCGGTAAATACGTCTGCATTGCCTTCAAAGCAGCTGAAGCCGCTGTTCAGGTCTTTGTAGAAGATGCCGACCTGTCCAGTAATATTGAAGATGCGGTCTCTGATTTGTTCGTTGAGCATAGCGCTTTACCCCTCAATATTGTACTTTTTCATTTTTTCGAACAAGGTGGTCCGTCCGATGTCCAGGATCCTGGCCGCTTTGGCTTTGTTGGATCCGTTTAAGGCCAAAACCTTCATGATCAGATGCTTCTCAAAGGCTTCCACCTGGTTTTTGAGATCCAGGGGCAGCAAGTCCTCCTTTTTCATCATCAGATGCTTTGCCCTGATCACCCGTTCTTCGCAAAGAATGGCAGCTTGTTCAAGCACATTTTCCAATTCCCTGACATTGCCCGGCCAATCATAGTCCTTCAGTTGCCCGATGGCCTCATTGCTCAGCACAAGGGGTTCGATCTCCAAGCGGCTGCAGATCCGGGGAAGGATGTTCCTGCTGAGAAGATCAATGTCATCCAGACGGTCCCTTAGCGGCGGGACTCGGATGGGAAAAACATTCAGCCGATAGAAAAGATCCCTTCTGAAAACCTTATCCTCCACAAATCGTTCGATGTCCTGGTTCGTCGCGGCAATGATCCGCACATTGACCTCGATTTTCTTATTGCCGCCCACCCGATAGAAGCTTTTATTCTGGAGCACCTCCAGAAGGCGCCCCTGGGAGGGCAAAGGCAGCTCGCCGATCTCATCCAGAAAGATCGTCCCTCCGTCCGCCATCTCAAAATAGCCCTTCTTCCCTGTCCGCCTGGCGCCGGTGAAGGCCCCTTCTTCATAGCCGAAAAGCTCGCTTTCAATCAGGTTTTCCGGTATAGCCGCGCAATTAATGACGATGAAAGGCATCATGGACCGTTTGCTCTTCTTATGGATCTCCTGGGCAATCATCGTTTTGCCTGTTCCGCTTTCCCCCAGCAGAAGGACGGACGCATTGGTCGTCGACACGCGCCCCAATAAATCCTTGATGCGCCGCATGGCGGCGGACCGGCTGATGATACCATGGAATTCCAGGGCTAAATTCCGCTCATCATACTGCGGCACAGCCAGGGAGGCCTTGATATCATACAATCGTACGATCCAGCGATCCAGATCCCGCGCCGCGCTGATCTGGATCTCCTGCCTCTCCGGATCCAGCTGTGTTCGCCGTACAAACACCCGCTGCCCCTGCCAGACGTGCACCGCCTCCAACGGCAGCAAGCCCTCCTTCGGGCAGCACGCTTCATAGATATGCGCTTCCAGCAAATCACGGAGAAAAACGGGTTGCCGGCAGAGCCGTTTTCGATCAATGTAGGGCTCAAACTCCAGGGTCTCCGTGAGCCGCAGGATTCCCGCCTCCCCGGTCTCAGGCGGCAAAAAGTGTTTCAGCGAATCTCCTGAGAACAGGACCAGCTGGCTGCCGGAACCGGTCATTTCGAATTGATGAGCTTTTCCGTCCAAGGTAATGATCAAGCCATCCTTATCATTGGCGGCTGCCGCGATTTCCCGGCCGTTGAACACGGTATGAAGGGCGATATCCTTCTCGCACCATTTGATGATCGGCTGAACATCCTCTTCTCCGAAAATCCGGACCCCAAGCAGGTATCCCGAAGCGGCACCGCTCTTTGCCGGCATATCATTGAAAAGCCGTCTATAAACCTGCTCCCAATCCAGAGGCGCCGCCTGGTTTTGGATCCAGATCAGCAAATCGCCATTATCCATGCGTCCCCGGTCATATCCGATCCATCGCCGCACCGGTTCTTTGAAATAAGGAATTTCAAAGGAATCGATGAGTAAGACCTCTTCACGATCGTTAATCAGCATGCTGTTCCCCTCGGTTTAATTTCATATAAGTGACTTTAGGTAAAGCCCGTGGTTTCTTCAACCGGCATCGACGCTCTTATTATATCATGCAGTACGTTTTTGTGTACGGCCTTTCGTAGGCTATGTTCCATTTAAAACTAGTAATGGACAGGTCGTTCCTTTCGGAATTTTCCTGTCCATTACTCGAGGTCGTACTGCAATTGAGTACTCCTCCTTTCCATTTTTCCCCGTATCCGATTTTCCAATATTTCTATTGTTGGTCGGAATCGCCGGATTCATTCCTTTTGATTGGCTGCAAACTTACATTTGCTGCTTCTCATCAGGACTTAGCTTCAGATCGGTTTACCGCTCACGGATAGATCGATTGCCTGTCACTTCCGGTTTTTGGGGTTCTCTTACTCTGGTCTTTCGACCATTTCTGAGGTTATTTATAGTTTACACTCGACTGAATTATCTGTCAATTTATTTTTGACATTATTCTTGTTTTTTTGTGTATTTAAACCTGACCGCGGGCAGGAAAGCGCTTATCAGGTCTTCGTTTTTCCCGTTGGGCCTGAATGATGTCGTATTTCATCAAGCTCAGTTCATCGGCTTTCTATTGGACTTTCATAGAAACGCCGTCGGTGGTGATCACCACCGACTTCCCTGCGGTCCAAAGGACCTGTCCGCTATATTCCCTGAGCACGCCCGCCACCTTCCGATCCGGCAATCCAAAGGGGTTTTCGGCGCCATAGCAGATCACGGAAAAATCCGGCTGCAAAACCGAAAGAAGCGCTGCGCTGTTGCCGGTCCAGCTGCCATGATGTTCCGCCTTATAGAGATCCACCCGTCCGACCCTTGTCAGATATTGGTCCACGGCAGAGCCTGCATCGCCGGCGAGAAGGATTCTTTTCGAGCCGTAAGTAACGAGCGCAACCACGCTGGTATCATTCAGATCCTCGGCCTGATCAACGGTCTCGATGATTTCCACATTGAGCGCCCCAAAACGCAAAGTTTGATTGCCTTCATCAAACCGCAAACAGCCCTCGGCCGAAACCTTGGATTCCAGGCATCTGAAGCTTGACGTGGCTGCGGGAATCCCGTTGTCCAGATAAGATTTGACATGGAAGGCGTCAAAAACTGCAGGAAGTCCGTTGATATGATCTTCGTGGCTGTGGGTCGCGATCACCAAATCAAGGTCATCCACGCCTTGGGTTTTGAGGTACTGGATCACCTTGCTCCCGGTCCGGTCCGGTCCGCCATCGATCAATAGGTCCGTATCATCAAGATCCAGCAGGATGGCCTCTCCCTGTCCCACATCGATAAATGACACGCATAGGATTCCTTCTGCGCCAGCCTGTGGAATCTTCAGATCGGGTATAAAAACGCTGCAGGCTTTCGTCGCGGGATCCCAGACCATCGTCCCTCCCAAGGCACGGGCAATGGCTCTCGCCGGCACGTACATTCTGGAATTCCGGATAATGGCGGGAGCATCCATGCCGATTTGGATCCCATTGACCTCGATAAATCGCTTCCCGGCCGGGATGCGGAAGGAATTCTTCCCCATGGCAACCCACATGCTCTGGTCGCGCCATTCGATGGAATCTGCAGCAACCGTAGAAAAGAAAGCCCTGGCCGGCACATAAAGCCGTCCGTCTTCTAGACAAGGGGAATCTTCCGGCGGCGGCAGCATGGCGGAATTCACAGCGATCGACCATGCGGAGGGCAAAGCGGCAACAACCGCACCGTGGCTCGGCCCGACGAAAGCCAAGGCAGAGCTTGCTGCAATCAAACATACGACGGCTGCTTTTCGCAGTCTTACTCGAAGCTTCATAGAACTCCCCCATGACTTATAATATCTTATTTTATCATACAGGACGAAAAACGGCCGCACTTACGGCGGCCGCAGACAATTATTTCTTCTCTTTGTATGAAAGGATCCCCTCGGCCAGTACAGCGTTCATCTGCAGCGCTCCGCCTTCTTTTGCCATCCAGCGCTCCGCCAAACCTCTGAACTGTTCATCGATAAAATGGTGTTCGATCCGGGTGACGTTAAATTTCATGATCCTGAATGCCAGGTTGACGAAAAAGCCGACGGTCACCGCCATCACGGCCGTGCCCAGACCGACCTTCCCTCCCATGAAAAAGCCAAGCACCAAAGCGATCGATTCGATCCCGCTCCGGATCGTCTTAACCTGAAGCGGCGTTCTTTGAGCCAGGACAGCCACCAGGCCATCCCTAGGACCGGATCCCCAGCCAACGCCCACATAGATTGCCGTGGATAATCCCACCAAAAACATCCCCAAAAACATCATGGCATAGCTCATGGCCAAGCTCTCAAAAATTGGCACCAGATGGTTGAACATCAAGAAGTCGATGTACAGACCGACAAGCGCCATATTCGCAACCGTGCTCCAACCGATTTTCTCCTTGAACAGAAAATTGACCGCCATGATGACGAATCCAACCAAAATCGTCGCCTGGCCGATGGTCATTCCCAGCTTCAAGCCCACGCCTTGGTGGAAAACCGTCCATGGGGATAAGCCTTGGTTCGCGTTGATGGTCATGGTAATGCCCAAAGCATATAAAAATTGTCCGATGTTCATGATCAGCGTTTTTTTCAGCAATTTCATCGTCTATTCCTCCAAACCCCATCGGTGTGCTTGATTTTTCTCAATACTAACACAGCGGAACGTGAAGTCAACGAAAGTTATATCTTAGACACAGAGTGCAAAAGATGCCGGGAGATTGACGAGAAATTGTCAATGTAACGGATTAAATTCATCGTTTGGGTCAAAAGATCCGCAAACAAAAAGGCCGCCCCGAAACGGAGGCGGCCAAGAAGCTTCTATGATCTTTTCAAGTCAGATCCCCAGCTCCTGGGCGATGAGGATCACTTCGACGCGGTCTTTTTCACGTTCAAGCTGGCCGTTGACCGTCACATAATCGCGGCAAAACCGGGCCGGATTGTCGCAGTTGTGGCATTTCCCATCCTCGGCGCAGGGCAGTTTCCGTCCCAGCTGAACGGCGGTTTGCGGTGAAACATAGTGCTGGATGCGGTCCCAGGCCGCTTTCTCGTTCTTCACGATTTTATTCTGCCCCGCCACGATAAACACCTTCTCGGGTCCGAATAAAATGGCGGCCACGCGGTTTCCGCCGCCATCCAGGAAGCAGAGCTTGCCGTCCTCGGTCACGGCATTGGCGCTGGACAGGTAAACATCCGACGTCAGACCCAGTTTTTTCAATCGGCGGTTTTCCTCGAAAGGAAGCCCCGGCACGAATTGATTGACGAACTGGGCAGGATGGCCTTCAGAGGCAAGAAAATCAAAAATTCCGGTCTGGCGCAGGGTCAATGAATTGCCGCTGGCCACCGTCACACCTGTCTGCAAATAGGGTTTGATGATTTCCAGGGCGGCGGCCCCATCTTCCACATAGTGGCCCTTGATGTATTTGACAGCAAGGCTGTCCAGGGTGCGTTGGACATTCTCGGGTATGGTGAGTGACATGAAGCTTTCTCCTTTGTAACGTAATATGCACTATCATACCAGAAAAGCGGCGCCGTGCAAAACATTGCCGGGAAAAATACACTGTTTCTCAATGTTATGAATCACCGGATCCCTGCGGCTTACTTCATCTCATTCTGCAAGGTCTCGTAGATCTCGGGATCGCTTTTTTTCAAGTTGAGCGGCTTCCCTTCTTGATTCAAAAAGCAATGCCTGGATTCGCCGACGCAGCGCAGCTCACCGGTTTGCTGCTCCCTGATTTCATATTCCAGAGAAAATTTCACGCTGGAGAGGCCGGTCAGCCGGACGCCGATTTCAACGGTTTCTCCAAAACGCGTCATTTTCTTATACTCACAGGATACGGCCAGCACAGGTATAACGATCCCTGCCGCTTCCATGTCCGCATAGCCAAGCTCCAGCTGTTCCAGCATATCGACCCTGGCTTCTTCAAACCAGCGGATATAGTTGGAATGATGGATGATCCCCATTTGGTCCGTTTCATAATATTGGGTTTTGTGGGCCCATTTATTCATGGCTTTCTCCTTGCATAATAAGGTTTGACTCACGTTTTTTTATGCCCTTGCTTTGAATAAACACTATTTTCCTATGACCAATGATCTGTCGCAATTATAGCAGAAAATCCCACCCGGATGAGGCAGGATCACTGCAATTCAGATTTCTCTTGAAGCATCAATATCTATTTCGATCAACAATTCATTATGCTTGATGAATCCCGGAACAAACGGCGGATTGTATCGGGCTAACTCGACGATGCCTTTGCTTGTGATTTTCTTCTCTTCCAGCCATTTCAACAACTCGGCTTTTTTTTCATCAATTTTCTCTTGGTTCATATTGCCTGCGAATCGGATCGCAGCAACCTGACGACCGGGTATTTCGACGAGCTGCACCTCCGGATCCTTTGGCTGAGGCAGCATTCCCGGACTGTATTCTTTAGGCATGACAAAAGCGATGGTCAAATTCTCAGGGTCTAGACCATTCAAAACTGGTGCAGTCATTTCAATTTTTTGGTTTCCATCATTTTTGCCGCTGATGTAGGCGAACAATTTCCCAAAACCGGTGTTGCCCTGAAAATCCGTTTCCCGGCTAACCGCAACGATCATCGGTCCATATTCACGGATCTCAAAGTCTTTTTCCTTCATAAGAACGGTGTAAGCTGCCTTTTCAATTGCCAAGATGATCCCCTCATTTCTTTTTTTCTAGCTGTTTTATGATTTCATCCGCGGCCAGCTTGCCTGTTAAAATGGCAATGGGCAGACCCGAGGGGCTGAAGGACCACTGCCCAGCCTGAAAAACATCCGGAACCGGCGTGAATATGGATCGAGCGACTTTCGGAAGCCGATTTTCAACCGGAATCATACGATTGGTAAATGCCCATCCCGTAATCGCACCGTCGGAGTTCCCTGTGATCTTTTCAAGGGTGAGCGGGGTTGAAGAAAATTTATCCATGACCTTTGATTTCATATTTTTGAAAATGGTCCCATCAAGGATGTTGATGATCCAATCTTCGGAGATTTTCTTAAACTCATCATACCAGCCCATTTGCGAAATATGTTTAACCAAGGAATATTCCATGAGCGTGCTGATGATCAAGCCGGTCTTCCCTTCCGGAGCCATGCGTTCGTCCCTCATGACGGGACAGGAAATCTCAAACGTGGTCAGTTCGTAAAAGCTCTTGATCCACTGGAGAATGGCTTCTTTATCCTCTGTATAACGACCTTCGTTATTTTCAGATGACTTGATCTCGATTTCATTCATTTTCAAAGTCTGGAGGCCTTGGATCGACGGTGTATAAAAGAAATGTTCGGTGCAGATGCCTTCGAAATAACTTTTATCCAAATCGATGGTAAGATATACCGTGAGAATGGAATCGCCGCCCCGTTTGTCCGCCATAGCTTTTTTCTTCGCCTTGAATTCCTGCAAAACATCATGATTTTTCATCAAATTCGAATCGATGCTGTTGTAGAGCTTTTTGAGATCCGACGACCAGATCAATTTTTTATACTTGTATTCATTGCCCTTCGAATCCTTGACCTGTTTCTTTTCCGGATCCACAAAGCATATCTCCGTCTCTTTGTTGATCACACCTTCATGGTCCAGGATAAAACCTTCCATGGTCTCCGGAATCGTCCCGGTGCCGCCTCTGGGATACCTGTAGTCAAGATAAAGGCTAAAATAACTTAAAGCGAAAAAGGTCGGCGTCTTTTGGAAAAAATGCTGGGCGATCAGGTCAATCAGGGCTTGATTCCTAGTGAAATTTTGCAGGTATTCGTCCACCGGTTGATTCAGCCTGTTGATTTTGGGGATGGTCAGAAGATATTTGAAAAGCCAGGGAAACATCGTCTTGAAAAGGTATTTCTTGTGCTTTTTCAGGTCTAGAAAAAGAGGATTGTCGATGCCGTACAGCACATCCATATAATGCATGATGCGCTTGATCTCCTGGATGATCCTTTCGATATCGCTCGCAGCGGCAGGAAAATGATGGGTCAGCAGCATCTGGTAATCCTTGAGGCTTTCTTTCGAGTCAATTCGAATGACCTCATGGCCGATTCCGATCGAAACCGCATTCCCGGCAAAATCGATGTTCAAACCCAATTCTTTAAGCATTGGAAATACAATGCCTGAATTTTCGATGGCTCGAATGCCGCCATCGAATGTGAAGCCATGATGATCAAATGAATTGACCAGACCGCCAACTTTCTTTTCTTTCTCGCACAGCAGGACCCTGTACCCGGCTTTACTCAGGTAGGCTGCAGCGGTCAATCCGGACATCCCGGCGCCCACAATGACAACATCGTATATCATATTGAACCTCCTGATTGTATTTTTGAGTCAAGCCCTGTCATCTTCAAGCTGAGATCCCATATTCGTTTCCCAAGACCGCGGTCAAGGGCATGAGCAGCAGGTTTTTCTTCAATGGTCTGGTTAAAAAAGCGGCCGCTTACATCCCTCAGTCCAGGATCCGAAGCCAAATAATAAATCGCCTCTCCCGATATAACCGGATCCTTCAGGAAGTGCCAGGTCACATGATGTAAAAACCACCGATAGAGCCAGCCGTTGTTGTTGCCTATGTTGGTTTTTACATCCCCGGGATGAAGCGCATTGATCGTAACCTTGGAGCCTTTCAAACGATCCGCAAATTCCCAGACGGTCAGCAGCTGGGCCGTTTTGGACGCTCCATAGCCTCTCAAGCCGGTATAATGGCGCCTCTCCCAGTTCAGATCATCCGGATCGAGTCCATTGAAACGGTGGCCTTCAGAATTGACAAGGATGATCCGTGCCGGCGCGCTTTCTTTAAGCCGGTCAAGCAAAAGGTGAATCAATAGAAATGGAGCCAGATGGTTGACAGCAAACACCCTTTCGAAACCTTCCGAAGTACAGACCCTCTTTGTTGAATAGATACCGGCGCTATGGATCAGCACATCAATTTCAGAATGGTTTTTTATGATCAACGCAGCAGCTTTTCGGACTTCATCCAAGCAGCTAAAATCGGCAATGACCACATCGATCGGGACCTTCCATTGATCCTGGATTTCCATGCGGATCCGTTCCGCTTTCTCTTGATTGCGGCAAACCATGATCAAATGGGCTCCACCCCTTGCCAATCGTTTGAGCGCCTCAAGGCCGACGCCTGAAGTTGCACCGGTGATGATGCAGACTTTACCCTCCATGGAGGCCGCACTCCGATGCTGGATCGCTTTGCCATTTTTGATGAAGATCAATTCATCCGGCAGCTTCAGGTCCATTGTCCTATTCTCCTACCCAAAATATTTGCGCATAAACCTTCGGTATAATTTTGAGAAGCCTGGTATTCCGTTAAAAATATCTCCCCAAAGATCATAATAATCTCTTTGCTCGATGATTCTTCCGTCATCATGGATCGTCAGCTTCGTGCACCCGAAAATCGGGGTGTCGGGAGACTTCCGGAAGGACATGGTCATCGTCCATTCCATCATGATGACATTGGCGTCCTGAACAACGGCTGTTATATCCATCCTCAGACTCTTGCACCGGTTCGTCAGCCGTTCACACATGGCTTTGAAATTCTCCAGCCCTTCAAGCCTTTGGATCGAGTCCTGAAAAATGATTTCAGGGTGATAGTATGGAAATAGGTGGGACCAGTCCGGCTTGCCCTGGGTGTTGTAGGTCTGAGACCAAAGCGCCCGAACCGTATCTGCCGTCAAAACTTGTCGGTTTTCTTCCATGATGATTCTCCTCATCAACCGTCCTGATTCGATAACATACCTGCCATTCCCGTTATTTTTATAATATTCAGTTAATATGCCTTTGATCATATTATAGAGCCTCTTGCGATTAGGTTCAACTCATAATTCGATGCATGATGATTCGGTCGCATCCAAGCAAGCCCATATTAAAAGCCGCCTTGAAAAATCAAGGCGGCTTGCATCGGTGTTCTCCCTTGGCGTTTGACCGCTTTGGAAGGCTGAAAGACGCAGTATATCGATGGCCTGCTTTTTACTCGAAAAACGCATACCGCATGCCAAGGCCCTTTTCCAAAGCGCCTTTGTAGAGCATCGCCGCGGTCACATTGTCTTGGATCGCCATGCCGACGGTATCGAAAATGGTCACCTCGTCAGGGTTCTCCCGGCCGGGCTTCCTGCCCAGGAGGATTTCACCGATCTCTGCATAGATATCCGCCGGTCTGAGGATCCCGGCCTCCACCGCATGGTGGGTCTCTCCTTTTTTGATGCAAAGATCGATCGAGTCGTTGACGACCTTTGCCCCTGCAAAAACATCGGCGGCCAGCTCCTGCTTGTCCGGCATGTCCGAACCGATGGCTGCAATATGGGTTCCGGGTTGTATCCATTCTCTTTTAACAATCGGCCCGCGGCGGCCTCGGGTGGCCGTTACCACGATATGCGCCCCCCGAACCGCTTCCTCGGCCGTTGCGCAGGGCCGGATCGTCAATCCCGTCTCCTCGGACATTTCCTTCACATAGGCCTCCAGGGCCACGGAATTGGCATTCCAAACGCGAACCTCCTTCAGCTGTCGTACCCGCATGATGGCCAGCAGCTGTCTCCTGGCCTGTTTGCCTGCGCCCAGGATACAGAGTGTGTCTGCATCCTGACGTGCCAGATACTTCACCGAGATGGCGCCCGCGGCGGCCGTCCGGCAGCCTGTGATCCAGGTGCCGTCCATAATGCATCTCAAGGCGCTGGTCTTGGCCTCAAACAGCATCACCGTGTTCATACCGGTGGGCAAGCCGATTTTCGGATTGTTATCGTAGCCGCCGGAGGAAGCCTTTATGGAAATATACCCTCCCCCCATATCCAGCCCCCCCTTGAAATCAATGCCTTCGTGGGTGCCCGGCAAAACCACGTCCATATGCTCCGGCTGAACCACTAAGCCACGGTTAAAGGACCGATAGCCTGCCTCAACCGCTTCGAGGACTGCGTCCAAGTCGATCAGACTGCCCACTTCTTCCTTGTTCAACAATAAAGTCTCCATAGCTGTAATTCTCCTTTTCGATCGATGATTTTCTTCTCCGGGACCCCTCAGGTTTTACTACAAAACCCCTTCGACCAGTTCCCCTTTCAGGATCCTGCCGACTTGATCGATGTCCCAATTCCCTGAAGTCAATACCACAGATACTTTTTCATCCGGCCGAGCCTTGGCGGCGCCGGATAATAGGGCTGCGATCCCCACACAGGCCGATGGCTCCGCTACCAATTTAGCGTTTCGGGCTACCAAGCGTACTGCCTCCAGGATAGCTTCTTCCTCGACAACGACGATGTCGTCCACATTCTTCTCAATGATCGGATAAGGGTTTTCGCCGGGACGGCGACAGGAAAGTCCGTCCGCCACCGTGGGGAGACAGGGCGCCTCCGATGGACATCCTTTCTGACGGCTGACATAGTACGCCGCACTGGCAGCGGCCTGGACGCCGATGACCCGGACATGGGGTTTTAAGGCTTTAATGGCGGTGGAGATTCCGGAAATCAGTCCGCCGCCGCCGATTGGCACCAACACGGCATCCACATCGGGCAAATCCTCCAGGATCTCCAGACCGATGGTTCCCTGCCCGGCCATCACCGTGTAATCCTCATAGGGATGCACGATGGTATACCCTTGCTCTGCAACCTCTTGGTGAACCTTCTTCCAGCGCTCGTCATACCGGCGATTCC
>CALMWJ010000319.1 GCA_937873525.1 uncultured Peptococcaceae bacterium
GACCTGGACAAAGACGGCACCTACTCCTTCAAAGTCTACCTGGCCAACGGCAAAGGCGCGACCTATACCTTCGCCGCTGCCGAACAGGGCGACGTCACCAAGATGACCATCAAATACGATTCCTCCAGCTACTCCACCGACAGTGTCGTTCCCGCTCCCACCATTAAATACCAGGATGCGGACGGCTACGAAACCGAAGCTGACGAATTCGACCTGGATGACATCACCTTCTCCGTCAACGATGCAACCTTCATCTACGATTGGGGTCCCGATGGCGCCTTCACGCTGGAAGACAAACTGGGCACCTTCACCGTGACCGCGGTTGATGCTGACAAAGAACTGGTTGCCACCACCACCGTTTCCGTTCAGAAAGCTGCTTCCTACCTGGTCCTGACCGCTCCTTCCTTCACCGCCATCGGTGAAGAAGCCAAAGTCACCATCCAGCTGGTTGACGGCGACGGCAAAGCAGTTTCCACCGGCATCGATGCCGAGGAAGACAGCTTAGCCCTTATCCTGAGCAAATCCCCCTCCAACGCGATCGTTTCCGATCCCGAACTGGACACCGACGATTTTGCCGATGACGGCACCGCTTCCGTGACCCTGAGCTCCAACCTGGCCGGCACTGTGACCATTCAGGTTGTGATCAAAGAGGGAGACGAATCCAATAAAGTCTACACCGGTTCCGCAACCGTTGCCTTCGGCATCGCTGCTTCCGCTGCTGACAAAGACACTCTGACCATGTTCATCGGCGCTAAGAACTACATGGTCGGCAACGCCCCTGCCATCAGCGACGCTGCTCCCTTCATCATGAATGGCCGCACCTACGTTGCTGTCCGCCCCATCGCTGAAGCTCTGAAAGCTTCCCTGACCTGGGACGAAGCCACCCAGACCGTTGTGATGACCACTGGCACCGAAGTTCTGACCATCGTTATCGGCGCTCCCACCATCAAAGTGACCAGAGGCGGCGTTGTCACCGAATATCCTTGCGACGCTCCTGCCATGATCAAAGATGGCCGCACCTACCTGCCCTTCCGTTGCATCGGCGAAGCTATGGGTTACACTGTTAACTACTACGCTGAAACCGGCGCTGTCATGTTCACCAAATAACTCAAGCTTTAAGCTGGAGTTTCGGTAACAAAATGATAGGAAACCTCTTCGGAGGTTTCCTCTTTTAATGTCTTTGGGGTTTTTGGGGGGACGGGGACTTTTTGCGGCGCTCGCAAAAAGTCCCCGTCCCTCCCTTGTGCGTCCCTCTCAAATCGGGGACAGAGCAACTGCAAAAAACGGCAGAAAACAAGGGCTTTGGCGCCCCTGAATTCTGCCGTTTCAATATGTTTTGTGATATAATGGGGAAAATGCTTTCAGGAGGCTTTATGTCCAAGAAAACCAGCCCTGCCAAGTCTATACCGACCGAGGCGGGCATGCTGAAAAATCCCTTAAAAACGCAAGTTTATTTCAAATCCTTCGCCATCGCGCTGATCGTGGTCCTGATGGCAGGCATCGCCTTCAACGGCTTGTTCCATGAACAAAACTATCTTGATGGAATCATGATCCTGGGCCTCCTTGGCATCCTGTTTCTGGGCTGGAGCAGCCTGACCAAGCACCAAATCCAGTGGTGGAGCATCCCGGCGGCGCTGGGCTTTGGCTTCGTCCTTGCCTACAGTTTCAATCTAATGGGCGCGGTCTATACCCGTTCGGCGGTGCTTGCGCTGAGCAAATATCTGGGCGTTTTGCTCCTGATCATCCTCATTCAAAATATCAAAGACGAAATCCCTTTGACGCAATATTTCCTAAAAGGTTTCTATATCACGGGCATCGTCCTGACAGTGCTTGGCCTGGACGGCATTTGGGGCGGAAGACTCATTGCTATGCTTCAGAGCGCGGCCGATGCGTTCCACTCAGAAGCCGGCCGGGAATTTCTGACCAACCTGTTGATCGACAATGGCCGGGTGGCATCCCTGTTTCACTATCCCAACACCACGGCCGCTTTTCTGCTGGTGGCCTGGGTCATCGGCATCGCACATTGGAGAATTGCCGGGCAAACCAAGCTGCGCATCCTCCTTGCCGCCACCGCCAGCCTGATCGGAACAACCTTCATCCTGACCTTGAGCCGCGGAAGTTACCTGCTGGCCGTCCCGGCTATCATTGTGTACCTGATCTTGCTGCCCAAGGAAGCCAGGCTCATGGAGGCTGCCGGCTTTTTCGGGACCTTCATCGTCGCAAGCATTTTAGGCGTGGCCTTCTGGCCAGGATCTGCGGCCAGGGACATGGGCCTGCTGGGCTGGGGCATCGCCCTCCTTGCGGCTGCCCTGATCGGCCTCATCCTCAATAGCCTG
>CALMWJ010000320.1 GCA_937873525.1 uncultured Peptococcaceae bacterium
CTCGGGGTTGCCGTTGATTTCTGAAGGGGTTTCGGTGCCTTTCATGTTCACGGCGCTGGCCCGGACAAAGACGCAGGGATTGGATACGTCCACCATGGACACCTCAATGGGTCCTTTGCTGGTTTCGATCACATCCACCACATTGCCGGTGGGCAGAAGTTTGCCGGTGGAAGAGCCTGCGGTGGAGGCAAAATCCATCAGGATGGGAGAAGCTGTTCCGGGAACGCCGTCGATTTTGCAGTTTCCGGTGACGCGGGCCTTTCCGTCTTTGACTTCCACTTCCGCATAGAGCATTTTTCCAGTGTTGGTGTTGTGGATGCGGACCATGGTCACCGGTTCCACGGCACGGACCATGGATTCATCGATGGCAAAAGGCCCGACGCCGGAGGAAATGTTGCCGCAGTTGCCGTTGTAATCGATCATCGCGTCCGTGATGCTGACCTGTCCGAAGGTATAGTCCACATCCGCATCGGAGCGGCTGGGGGGTCCGATGATGGCCAGCTTGCTGGTCAGGGTGTCCGCACCGGCGATGCCGTCGATCTGGCGGACGTCCGGGCTGCCGAAGATGGCAAGAATGGTTTTATCTCTCAGAGCCTTATCTGCAGGCAGATCGTTTTCTTTAATAAACACGCCTCGGCTTGTCCCCCCCCGCATCACCACGCAGGGAACTCTAAACATGTCACTCATAATCAAAAACCTCCTCGGGTTTATTTACTTTTGTCTTCGAATGCTGCGATGATTTCCGCAATGCATTGATCCGCATCCGTTCCCGGACCATAGAATGCATCCACGCCCATGAATCCAACGCCTTCATTTTTGATCTTATCTTCATAGAAAGCGTGCTCTTCTTCTTTTTCGGCAATACGGCCGCCGGCAACCACCATGATTTGGTCGCGCAGTCCCAGCTCTTCCAAACGTTTTCCTACCCGCGGGAACAAGGTATTTCCCAAGCCCAGCAGGTTGTTGATGCCGACGATGGAAGCTTTGGCTTCCGCAGCCACTTCCGCCACCGTTTCAGGCAGATTCATGCCCCGCAGGTAGATCACTTCATAGCCTGCTCTCTGGAAGGCTTCCCGGATGATGTTGATGCCGTTGACGTGGGCATCGGCTCCGACGGTGGCCAAAACCACCTTTTCTTTTTTGCTGGGAGGCGCCATGACTTCAACCTTCACATCTTCCTGGCTGACCACCATGCGTGAAGGATCCACACCCAGAGGGGTATAGCCCTTCACGTAACGGGTAATACCGTCTTTGTCCCGATGGACCTTGACATGGCGTTTCAGATCCCAGCCGGCGGCCCGCTGGCTGTCCAGGACGCCGCTCTTGCCCGCCGCTACGATCCGGTCGATCAACTCCAGATCGCTCCATTGCTTCCAGAATTCCGGATTGATCTGATCCATCGTCAGGCCCTTGACCTCCAGGACAGCTTCCAGCACTGCCAACGCCTCATCGACGATCTCGTTCTTTCTCTGGTCGATGGCGGGGTGCTGCAGATCGATGTTGTAGGTGTTCTGGAATACGTTCTCCGTGCCCCAGATGGCTCGGCCCATGGAATCACCGGTGGGAATCCCCACAGATTCCGCGGCTTTCGGACGGTAGAAATGGGCGCCGCCCAGCTTGGCATTGACGGCCATACGGGCGAAATGGGCAGCCTCTGCAATCAGATCCGCCGGCGGGTTCTGGAAGGTTTCCGGTACCACGATCAGGGATTTGCTCCACATATTTTCTTTGAAGGCGCGCATCACAGCCAGATCCGCGATCAGGTTGATCCCGGCGATATTCATCTGAATGGCGCTCAGTTCCGCCGGCAATTCGGCGTGCACTGCGAGACCTTCAGCCAGCAGACACATGGCCAGGGCCATACCATCGGTGCCTCCGATGTTGTTGAGATGTTTATGGGAATCCAGCTGGACAAAAATGTTGTTGTCCGCACAAACCTGCAGGGCTTTGTAGCCATTGACCACCTTGGTCTTGTAGTCATGGATGCCGCGGCCGCCGAAATGCACATGGATCACCGGGCCGATGTCGGTGCCGTCAAAGCCCGCGATCAGCGAGTTGATGATCGAAAGATGAGGGGTGTCGCCGGTGGCATTGATGCGGACCGGATGCTTGGAGCCGCCGCCCATCTGGATGAATTCCCGTTCTCCCATGGGGGTGATGCCGCCTTTGCCTCGGGACTGGTCGATCAGCTCACGGCCCTTCAGCGGGTCGATGTGCCGGGTCGCCTCCGAATGGACAAAGTGGAACAGGGTTTCGTCAAATTTTTCGGCGTAGGCGTACATGTTCTGGGATTCCTGATAGGTCTCCTGGGCGGTGTTTCTGCCCAGAATCGGATTCTGCACCGGAATGCCCCGTTTTTCAGCCAGCTGAGCCAGCTCATAAATTCTGTAGCCGCTGCGCACCACGCCGGCAACTTCGCGGGGAAAGGGTGCCGGCAGTCCGACGACTTCGCCCTTTTCATCCAAGTCCGGCATGGGAACCTGGAAGGCATCCGCGTAGGCTCTGACGCTCTCAATATCTTCTTTGATGATACGTATGGTTTTCTCCTGCATGTCTTTATCCTTTCTTTTGCAGCTCTGCCCGGATCCTGGGGATCAGGCCGCCGTATTCCAGGGTTTTTAAAACATTGTCGGAAAGGGGTGCGGCTTGGACCGATGCCTCAGGGAGAAGGATCTCACCTTTCACCAAATCCGCTTCGATCACATCCCCGTCTTTCAACAAACCGGCGATGTCTGCGATATAAACCGGCAAACCGATGTTGATGGCGTTTCTGCGGAAAATCCTGGCAAAGGATTTCGCCACCACCAGGCTGACGCCTGCCATTTTCAAGGCAT
>CALMWJ010000321.1 GCA_937873525.1 uncultured Peptococcaceae bacterium
TCCGTATAAAGGGAGATTGAATAAGTGCCCTCAGTGGATGGGTTTCTGATGTTGGCCGCCAAGGCAATCTCCACCGTGACGGTGGTGCTGTTGCCGATGCTGCTGGACAGCCGGATCGCGATAACCTCCGGGTCCGAAGTGCTGTTTACCGTCACCGCGCTTGGGGTCCGGTTGTTGACCTCCACGCGGCTGGTGGATATCGAGGAGGGCAGCGTGTAGGCTGCAGGAAATCGCAGGTAAATATAGTCGCCGCTGCTTAATGCCCCTGCGCTGCTGGTCCTGAACACCACATCATATTCAGCGGCCGCTCCCAGGGAAGTGGTGGACGGGGTGACGCTGAAATTGCTGACCTTCGATATGATTTCATAATCATTGGACTCTACCGCCGCATCCTCCTTGGAGGTTTCCACCATGAGACTGTAAGTCCCGGTGGTGGATGGATTTTTTATGTTGGCCGAAGACAAGATCTCCACGCTGACCGGCGAACTGGCCTCAATGTCCAGGCTGTCGTTCAAGGTGATCCGTACGGTGCGGTTCGTGGAACTGCAGGACACTGCTTTCGGCGCAATATCATTGACCTGGATCCGGCTGGTGGATATGGAGCTTGGGACCGTGGTGCCAGATGGAAAGGCGATGGTGATGGTATCCTCTCCGCCCAGCAAAGCCCCCTCCGGCCCGGTGGTGAAATCAATGGTGTACGCCGCCGCCGTGCCGACCGTCAAAGGGTCCACGTCCACCGCCACCTCGCTGACCGTGGCATATGCCGCCATGGGCAGGATGAACAGCCATACGGCAACGACAAACAGGAATCCCAGATGCATTTTTTTCATTCTTTGGGCACCCCTTCTCATTTCAATATTCCATATCATTTATATTATACCCGCCATTAGTGTGAAATCATATATACAGACGCAACAATGGATAAAAAAGTTCCCTCAAGATTGACAAAGATGGCACTTTTTGAGTGCCATCTTTGTCATTTAGAGTCTTTATGCCATCAAATGTCGTTCTTTTCCCACTCTGCGACGTACATTGGCAACTCATCTTCCATGATCGGAATCCTGGTGTCTTTTGCGCCGCAATGCAGGCATAGGTCATTCTTGAAGCCCTGAGCGGTGCATTTTTCAGCGACTTCCTGGGCACAACCGTAGTTTCCGCACTCGGAGCATCTGAACACCGGGTTTTTGCAAGGATGGCCGGCTTTCTCACCGGTGCACCTTGCGATGTGGGCGAGCTCCTCTTCCGTCATGTCCACATGACGTTTTTGGTTCAACTTGCCGCCCCGATAAAAGAATTTATTTTGGGGGTTAATCATCTTCGGCATTCATAACACTCCCTTTCATTATTATCCGCAGGTAAGGAAGCCAACCGTCGATTTCCTGCTATGCTTTCAGTATACCATACCCAACATAATTTTCCAGTATTTTCTGATTATTCCTTCAGAGCTCCCCCGCTCGATGATTGAAATGCAGCAATATCCGTCCGTTGGGCCGTGGTCCGCAGAAAAGCAAGCTTATTCAGCCCGGAACCGATCACTAGGTTTTGGTGGTTCCAGCCGCTGGTATTGAGATTCTCAGCATAGCTGTTCAGCACGATGCCATCAATCCAGAAACAATAATCCCCGGTTCCGTCAAAGGAATAGTCTCCCTTAAATATCACGTTTTCCAGCCGGTCCGCGATCTTGACCCGTCCGCTGGTCCCATCCAGACCGGTTTGCTTGATTTCCATATCGATGACGCTGTCGCTGACCCCTTCCCATAAGGCCAAGCCGGCTTCTTTTGTTCCGAAGATTTTCCCGGTCAGACGGATTCCGGATGAATTCTGTCCGATGCCCAGACCCAATTTTGCCTGATCGATTTCCAGTTCCGCCTGAACATTTTTGCAGCCTGTCACGCTGGCGCCGTCACACAGCGTTTCGCCTTCCTGTTCGATCCGGATCCTGCCTTTGAAGTTTTCAACGTTGTTCAGTTTGAACGCTGAGGATTCCGATCGCCCATGCTTGATGATCTGAGCATTGATTTCAATATCCTTGACCACCGCACCGGTTTTATTGGTAATGGCTACCCCGTTGTCCGCACCTGAACGAATCACAGCTTGGCGGATCAGAATGTTCTGGATATCGTCGTCCTTATGATTAGGCTCCAGGGCGATCCCCCCGGGCATTTTCGGATAGCCTACCTGATCGCTGATTATGGAGCCGACGGTCACATATTGGGCTTTGGTGATCGTCAGGGCATTTCGGCCGGAAGGTTCCTCAGCCCGCGCCTCAAGGGAATCAATGGTCCCATTGGCCACATCGGTCAAGTACAGGCTGTCTCCCGACGGATTCACATCATGGAGACTGCCGATTTTGAAGTTATAGGATTGGGTTATAGCCAGAGAGTGGAGATCCTGGTTGAATTTGCCGTCGGGGCCGGCGTTCGCTTGAATATTCCCATCCGTATGCAAACGGCTGATTTGGAATCCATGACATTCGGTCAATTTCAGGATCGGTCCAGCAGCCTTGTCCCTGAGCTTTAACGTGCCATAACCCAGGATCGTGAAGTCCCTTTTTCCTGCAATCAGCAGGCCGTCCACAGTAAAGGTGTGATTCGGAGGGATAAAAACGATTTGCTGATGTTCCACCGCATAATCAAAAATAGCCTGAATGACTGCTGTCTCATTGCTCCCATCCCCTTTGGCGGCCAAAAGGCCATCGGGCGGATCCGTCAGTGACACCAACAGGCTTTTATAGATTCGCGAATCCTGGCCTTCCGGCGGCGTCCCCGGTTTCCCATCAGACTGTATGATGAGGAGCATGATGACCGCAATCATCAGGACCAGGATGACCCCTCCAAGGACGATCCGTTTCATTTTACCATCCCCAAACTGATACACAATGCCTTTCCTCGATCCAATCCATATTCAGGCTGTCAAAGGAAGCCCGCCTTATCGAAAAGCGGGCTTCCAGGCCTTGGCTTCAGTCCATGCGCATCGAAAGGCAGCGCCGTCAGCCGACGGCCTCTGCTTTATTGCATCCCTTCAAACCGCTGCATGACGGCCGCAGCCATCGCGCGAGTCGTAACCTCCTGCGGTGCGAACCGGCCTTCGCCTACCCCCACCAGCAGTTTGTTCATACTGCAGTAAGCAACCGCTTCGTAGGCGGATTCAGAAATCGCTTCCCGATCCGCATAATCCAGCAGGAACATCCACATACCGGAAAAGCCGCCGCCTTTGCTCTGGATGTACCGATAAAGGAATCCTGCCATCTCCTGCCGTGTCAAGGCGGCAGCAGGCTCAAAGGTCGTTGAAGTCTTCCCGGATGCAATACCGTTTTGAGCGGCCCAAACAACGGCATGGGCATACCATGCGTTGTCCGGGCAGTCTTGGAACAGCGCAGAAGGTTTTTGAGCCACGGCCGGTGATCCGGCATCCCTGTATAGAAGCGCAGCAAACATGGCCCGGGTCATGGGCGCGTCCGGGGCGAATACAGCGTCCGGCAGACCGGCAAATATGCCCTTGGTGTAAGTATAAACCACCGCGTCATGGTACCAGCTGCCCTTGGCAACATCCGCAAAGGGATTGCGCCAGACCGTAATGCGTTCCGAGCCGTAGGGATCTGCATAGGTTTCTCCGACAATGCCGTCAAGCTCCATGAGAATATAGTTGATGAGCACTTGGTTGTCGATCAGCACCTCATCCTGCAGGATCACATTGTCCATAAACATATTGATCCCATCGCCGCCGCTCTTAAGCATATAGTTATGAGAGGCCAAGGTGTAGGTTTTGTTCAGATCCAGCGGCGCATCGCCAATCATGACGTTTTTCACGCGATACAAACCGTCGACCATCACAAAATTTTTCTTTTCGTCCAGGACCACATTGGACTTCCGGGTGGCGTCGATTTCATAGCTCAGTCCGGATACCTGCAAAAATCCGCCATTCTCGTTGGGAGCGCTTCTTGCGCCCATCTCCAAGGCGTCCAGGATTTCCTGGCCGGTGGCCTCCACCACGGTAGCCATGTTTCCGAAAGGATGAACGGCAATGATTTGTTCATAGGTGATATCGCCCGCCGGGATGCTGGCCCGGACACCGCCGCCGTTGACAAAGGCGATATCCGTCCCCATTTCGCTCCGGTAAGCATCAGCGCAAAGGTCCCCGAGATTGGTTTCCAAAGTGCGCACCATCCGACTGCCGGTTTTGGGATCGTTCACCGTCAGCTCCACATCGGTTCGGGCCACGACGGTTTTCAGGATGTCTTCAAATTGGTCTTTGATGTTCTGGACAAATTCGGCCACGGACGGGTCTTTTTCCGTATAATCGGTCACCAGCTCCGTCGTGATATCGCCATTCGCGTCAATGATCAATTTACCGATGGCGGTCAGCTTGGTGCCTGTGGAGGAAAGCACAACCTCCCTGCCGATTTTGTTTTTCACGATTTCACTGGGGATAACGCTGTGGGAATGTCCGTCAAGGAAGGCATCGATGCCTGTGGTGTTGGCAATCACATCATAGGAACGCCAGGGGGCGCTGTCCGGATCAACCCCCAGATGCCCAAGAGCAACCACATAATCGGCGCCTTCCGATACGGCCGCATCCACGGCCTCTTGAACAGCTTGATACAACGCTGCCCCGGTGGCATCCTCACAGAAGCCATAAATATAATTCCCCTGTTCGTCCTGGAAATAGGCGGGCGTTGATTTGGTGAAGGATTCCGGGGTGGTGATGCCCACGTAAGCAACCTGGGCATTGCCATAATCGATGATGGCATAGGGTTCATAAACCAGCTGGGCCTCCATAAGATCCGTAAAATTGCAGGAAACGACCTCTGCGTTCTGCATCTCCATCAATTCAAGAGCCCGGGCCATGCCATAATCGAATTCATGGTTTCCCAGCGTCACAACGTCATAACCGACCTCATTCATGATGTCCACCAGCAGTTCGCCTTTGGACAGGGTCCCGATGGCGGCCCCTTGGACCGCATCGCCCAGATCCACCAAGGTCACATCAGACGCGCCGTAAATCGCTTCCATGTCTTTCTGATAGGCAGCCAGACCGGCATACCCGATCCCCTCGTCCACTGAACAATGGACATCGTTGGTATAGAGGACCACGATGTCGTCGGTACTTATTGCAAAGGCGGCGGTTGAGTTCATGAACACGAGCATTATAATCAGAATCATCGACAACCGTTTATTTTTCATCCGAATACCTCCTCGCTTATCCAATGCACCCGCAGTTTCTATTGAGCCCTTCCTTCCGGGCCCAACCTATGCCATTTATATAATAGCACATATTTTTTTAATATTCCAAATTTTCTGTACATGTATAATTGCCGCAAGCGTTCCTTTGGGTGTCGTGTTGTCTTGACACCTATATAGGCAGTCCGTATAATTAAAAAATCTTTACAAAACAGGAGGCGCTGCACATGGAAAAAATCGCACTTGCTGAACAGCTCTTGAAGTACATGGTTATTGAAAAAAAAGAAAAAGAACGGGAATGCTTCAAATATGAGGAATTGAAGTCCCGGTTCCAGAACCATGACCTGGCGGCGCTCAACAACGCCCTCTCTCTCCTGAAAAACGACGGATTTATTCTTCTGCAGTCCAAGCAAGATGCCTCGACCGCGATCCTGCGCTCCGGATCTGTCAGTCATATCACGGCCGAAGCCATGCAGCGAAAAGGCTATGCCGCCATCAAAGAAATCAAGGATATGCTGTCATAGGCCGCTGTCTTTGGATCATCATTGTTCAAACCCACCCCTTTGCAGCGGCGCAACACCGCTGCGGAGGGTTTTTTATTGTCAACGGGAGGCAGATCGATATTGCAGGTTTGTTTTGCGGATATCAAACTTTTCGATCGGTTCAGGCCCCCGCACGATTTTTTTGTTGACCTGAAGAACCCCGTCTTCATTGTAACGAACCCGCCAGCGTACCAGCTGAATGATGCCGTCTGTGATTTCAATGCCGGTGATGCTGGAGGGATAGATGCAGCAGCCGATATTGAAATACGGAAGGTCATTCGGCTTGGGATACTTAAATCGGTGGGTGTGCCCGCATATCAAGGCAACCCTTTTCTTTTTGATCCATTGATTGAAGCTTTTTTCGATTTTATGGCGCTTATGGACATTCTTCACCGGGCTCGCCGGATTTTTGAAGCCGAAGGCATGCATGTAGCGCCAAAAATATTTCAACGAAAGCATGGTGAAAAACCAAAGCTGATCATTGGTCAGGTCGCCCTGCTGGCCGTGAACGGCTAGAAATTCCTGACCGGTTTTCCTATATTTCATAAGCAGCGCCTCACAGGGTTCGATCCCGTTCAGGAATTCGTAGTACGCCTCCTTATACTCGTCAAAAAATACGTGAAGGTTTTTCTGAACATATTCCTTGTCTTTTAAATAAATATTGTGGTTTCCGTACAGCATGATCAGACGGTTTTCTTTTTGGTATTTCCGGAACATTTCAAAGACATCATAATGGGCATTTTTGATGTGTTTCAGCTGCTTGTGTTCCCAGAGTTCGTCGCCGTCACCGGCCTCCACATAAATAAAGCCGTTTTTAAAGTAGTGCTCCAAAGCATAGAGATAGATCACCTGATTTTTGGTGAATTCGTCCGAAGGGCTGCCGTCTCCCCGATGGCAGTCGCTGAAAAAGATATATTTGGAATTCTCATCAAAATATTCGACCCGGGCGTTTTGATAAGCTTGTGTCAGTCGGTGATTGGTCCGCATCAGCGTCACCCTCTCCAGATTTGATTTTATCCTTGCCCATTTAAATTATACGTAATATTCAGTCAATAAACAACATCGCCCTGCGATTTAAGGAATATTCGATGAAAATCCCTGTTCCCAAAGGCGATGCCTATGATAGTATGAAATTAGCGCATTTCAATAAAAGGATGCACCCCATTTCAAACCAAAGGCTGGACCGCTGATGAAAAATCTGCTGAATTATTTTAAACCGCATCTGCCCATGATGGGTCTGCAATTTGTCATAAAGTTCGCAGGCACCATCGTTGAATTGCTGCTGCCCTGGATCCTGTCCACCCTTCTGGATGATGTGGTTCCCACAGGGGATTTGGTGCGGGTCTATTCCTGGGGCGGACTGATGGTCCTATGCGCTCTGCTGGCGCTGGTCGGCAACGTGGCCGCCAATCGGATGGCCACCGGGATCTCCCGCCGCATCACCGAAAAGCTCCGCCACGACCTTTTTGAAAGAACTTCCTATCTCTCCTGCCGCCAGGCTGACCAATTTACGATCCCCTCTCTGATCTCCCGTCTGACCACGGATACTTATCATTTGCACCAGATGATCGATCGCATGCAACGACTTGGCATTCGCGCGCCGATCCTGCTGTTGGGCGGCATCCTCATCACCCTGTCCCTGGAACCGGTCCTCACCCTGGTCTTGATCGGGACCCTGCCGCTCCTTGCAGCCGTGATCTGGTATGTTTCCCGGAAAGGAATCCCCTTATTCACGGCCACCCAGTCCGCACTGGACCAGATGGTCCGCAAAGTCCAGGAAAACATGGACGGCGTCCGGGTGATCAAGGCCTTGTCCAAAACCGACTATGAAAAAGACCGCTTTGACGCCATCAACCTTCAGCTGATCGATCGGGAACAACGGGCTGGCATCCTGATGGCCGTCACCAATCCGGCTATGAACCTGATGCTGAATCTTGGCCTGGCCCTGGTGGTCCTGGCAGGCGCCTTCCGGGTTGACGCCGGTCTGACCCAACCGGGCAAAATCATCGCTTTTCTAAGCTATTTCACCATCATCCTCAATGCCCTGATGATGGTTTCCCGATTGTTTGTCATCTATTCCAAAGGCATCGCCAGCGCGCAGCGGATCGCTGAGACCCTGTATGCCCCTGACGATATGCTCCAAGGAGACTCTGACCCTCAGCCGGCCGAATACCATATTGAATTCGATGATGTCTGTTTCTCATACAACAAGGTTCAAAACAATCTGAACCATGTTTCCTTCAAACTGAAACAAGGGGAGACCCTGGGCATCATCGGCCCCACGGGCAGCGGCAAGTCCACCCTGCTGAACCTGATGCTGCGGTTTTATGATCCGGATTCAGGAGAGATCCGGATATCCGGAAACCGCATCGCCGGTCTGAACGCCCAAAAGCTGCGATCGAAGTTTGGCATCGTTTTTCAAAATGATTTTTTGATGGCGGATACGATCCGGGAAAACATTGATTTTGGCCGTTCTCTGAGTGAGCATCAAATTCATACGGCTGCGCGGACCGCCCAGGTTGATTTCATTGCTGAAAAAATCGGTGGTTTCTCCGGCATGCTGACCGAAAAAGGCACCAATTTAAGCGGCGGTCAGAAACAGCGTCTGCTCATCGCCCGAGCCCTTGCCGCCGCCCCCGAAATCCTCCTTCTGGATGACTGCGCCAGTGCCCTGGATTACAAAACCGATGCAGCGCTGCGCCGGGCATTGGCGAGAGATTTTCGGGGAACCACTGCCGTGATCGTGGCCCAGCGCATCAGTTCGATCATGGGGGCCGATCAGATCTTGTTTCTCAATGAAGGCAATATCATCGGCTGCGGCACACACCAGGAGCTTTTGGAAACCTGCATAAGCTACCGGGAGATCTATGAGATCCAGATGGGGGTGATGTAATTGAGTCCCAGACAGCCCCGAATGGAGATGGGCGGGCCCGCCGGCCGCGGCGCCTTTGAAAAGCCATCGATCAAAGTCTCATACATCCTGAAACGCCTTTGGAAATACCTTTATCATTATAAATGGCTGCTGCTGGGTGCTTTTGCCTTGAGCATCACCGGCAACCTTCTGGCTCTGGCAGGACCCAAGCTCTCCGGTTATGCCATCGACGCGATTGCCCCCGGCCCGGGCCATGTGGATTTCCCTGCGGTTTACCGTTATGTCACGATGATGATGGTTTTTTATATCATTTCTTCAATCCTCAGCTATGCTCTGGCGGTCATCATGATCAAACTCAGCCGCCACGTGGTTTACCGGATGCGACGAGATGTTTTCAATAAACTGGCGGAGCTTCCGGTCCGATTTTTCGACCGGCGCCAGACCGGGGATGTGATCAGTGTGATCTCCTACGATATCGACACCATCAACACCTCCCTGTCCAGCGATCTGGTCCAGATCCTGACCAGCACCATCACCGTAACCGGCTCCTTCATCATGATGCTGACGATTTCTCCCAGCCTGATCCTGGTTTTTGGCGTCACTATCCCCGCATCGGTCCTGTTTACCCGGTACCGCTCCCGAAAAGTGCGTTCTCTGTACCGGACCCGCTCCGAAAATTTTGG
>CALMWJ010000322.1 GCA_937873525.1 uncultured Peptococcaceae bacterium
GAAATAGATGATCATGGGGATCGTTCCGCTGGCCCGCCACATCGCCGTGATCATCCCGATCATAAGAAAGATGACTCCGGCTTTGAGAGGAAGATCCAAGCGGCTGATGAGCATCCGGCCGATATCCTTCATTGGAAAGCCGGTCATACGGGCCAGCGCACACAGCAGCAGCAAGCCGCCGGTCAAAGGAATCAGGATCGGAATAGCAAAATAACTGCATAAGACCAATGATGCTACGATCAGCAGCAAGCAACTTTTTACGAGCATAGCCTGTCTTCTTCCATTTTTTTAAAAAGACCGGCAGAATCGAACTGCCGGTCTTTTGTGCATATTATTTTCAGATCATGGATTTCAGTTCTTCACGAAGTTCTTTGAGATATTCGATGGTGGCTTCTGTGCGGCGGATGGCCCAGCGGACCGTGAAAACATTGATTCGGTATTCTTTGGAATTCGGGTCAAGGTTCAGGAACTCGCGGTAATCCTCTCCGGACCGGTTCTCCGTATTCTTGTAGAACTCCAGGAGGTTTTTCTGTCGTTCCAGATAGTTGTTCACCAGCTCAAGGCCGCGCTTGGGATCACCCTCGCCCAGGAAAAAGCATTTCAGGATCGGTGCGGATTTAAGATTCGCATCCTCGATCTCGCTGCTCAGCCAGGTGCTGAGGGCTTCCTCCCCTTTGGAGGTCAAAGCGTAGATTTTCTTATCCAGAACCCGGGAAGGTTCGGTACGGATGATTTCAACCAAGCCGTCCTTGACCATCTTTTTCAATGTAATGTAGATTTGACTCTGTTCTGCCCACCAGAAGTATCCAACGGAGGTATCAAAGAGCTTTTTCAGTTCGTAACCGGTCAGGGGTTTCATTTTGAGGAAGCCTAATATTCCGTATTCCAGCATGGAAAACACCTCCTTTTTCGAGCAAGCGCGTATCCGCCAAAAAAAAGATGGATCTAAAGCGCTTATAATAAGAATTATATCAGCAGAACTCATCTATGATTAAGTTAATGATATTCTCAATCCGTTACAATGTCAATATATCATCGATTATTTGTTCATAATTACACATTCTCGTGAACCTTCAATCATGATTGAAATTGTCAAATCTTCATGAAAATAATGGGCGTTGAAAGTTTTTCTTTCGAACGCCCATTATTTGACAGTAAATAATATTCTTGCATTTCTATGCATAGTTATGCGCCATGCGCTACTTTTTCTTTTTCCCCAAATAGGCAGCTTTGACCGCTTCATTTTCGAGAAGCTCGCGGCCGGTGCCGCGCATGGTGATGCGTCCGGTCTCCAGGACATAGCCTTCATCGGCAATTTTCAGCGCCTGGTTGGCATTTTGCTCAACCAACAGGATCGTTACGCCTTGCTTATGAATCTCCTTGATGATCTCGAAAATGGATTTGACCACCAGGGGAGCCAGTCCTAAGGAGGGCTCATCCATCATCAGCAGCTTGGGCCTTGACATCAGCGCCCTGCCTAGAGCCAGCATCTGCTGTTCGCCGCCGGACAAGGTGCCGGCCAGCTGCCAGGACCGTTCCTTCAGACGCGGAAACAAATCATAAATATGCTTCAGGTCCTCGGTCAGATCATCGGTCCGCAGATAAGCGCCGATTTTCAGGTTTTCCAGCACCGTCAGGTTCGGAAAGATCCTTCGTCCTTCCGGAACCAGAGACACGCCGTGCTTGACGATTTCTTCGGTGGCAAGCGTTTTTTCGCCCGTTGCTGCCAACACTTCGTCATTCAACAGGATTTTCCCGGACTGGAGCTTGACCAGCCCCATGATGGTCCGCAGGGTCGTGCTCTTTCCGGCGCCGTTGGCGCCGATCAGTGTCACGATGGAATTGTCCTTGACTTCAAAGCTGATTCCCTTGACCGCTTGGATGCCGCCATAGGAAACGTAGAGGTCTTCGATTTTAAGCATCTTCTTCCACCCCCAGATAGGCTTCGATGACCTTGGGATTGTTTTGGACCTGATCCGGCGTCCCTTCGGCGATCAGCACCCCGAAATCCAGAACGTAGATACGGTCGGAGATTTCCATAACCAGATCCATGTGATGCTCGATCATGAAAATCGTCAGTTTGTACTCATCCTTGATTTCCCGGATGAATTCCGTCAATTCGTCGGTCTCCTGAGGATTCATGCCCGCTGCCGGTTCGTCCAACAGGAGCAGCTCCGGTTCCGTGGCCAGGGCCCGTGCGATCTCCAGGCGACGCTGTTGACCATAAGGCAGCGAGGAAGCGATCTCATTTTTGACAGACTGCAGCCCCAGTCGGTTGATCAAGGCCTCCGTATCCGCATGCATCTGTTTTTCCATTCG
>CALMWJ010000323.1 GCA_937873525.1 uncultured Peptococcaceae bacterium
CGGATCATGAACAAAATGGAGGTCGGCTTTCTTTCCTTTTCCAATGAGCATGGGGTGCTCTTCCAAACCGAAAATGCGGAGTCATTGATTCGTGAATTGAGGGGGATACAGCCTTGAAAGGAATGCTTTACGGTGTGGGCGTCGGGCCCGGAGACAAAAAACTGCTGACGCTGCATGCCGTCGAAACCTTAAACAACGCAGACGTTATCGCGGTGCCGGATACCGGCGGTGAAAAAACGGCTTTTAAAATTGTTGAGGAATATATTGCCGGAAAAGAGCTTAAGTATTGCAGCATGCCCATGATCCGGGACCCGGAACAGCTGAGGCAAAGCCATGAAAGCTGCGCGGAGGAGCTGTGCGCTTTGCTGGACCGGGGTCTGAACATCGCGTTCATCACCTTGGGCGATCCAACGGTCTATTCCACCTACATGTACGTTCACAGGCTAGTGACCGGAAAAGGCTACAAGGCGGAAATCGTCAACGGGATCCCGTCCTTTTGCGCCGCAGCGGGAAGACTGGGCGTATCCTTGTGTGACGGGAAGGAAGCCCTTCATATCATTCCCTCATCCTATGACGGCCTTGATGCGCTTTTGACCCTTCCCGGCAGCAAGGTGCTGATGAAAAGCGGCAAAAAAATAACCCAAATCAAGGACAAGCTGGAACAGCACGGCCTGTTGGAAAAAGCCAAAATGGCGGAATGCTGCGGCATGGAAAACGAGAAGCTCTATGATTCCCTTGAGGATTTGAACGAGGACAGCAGTTACTTTTCAATAATTCTTGTCAAAGGAGAAATATGATGGTTTATTTTATCGGAGCAGGGCCGGGCGCGGTGGATTTGATCACGGTAAGGGGCATGGAGCTCTTGAAAAAGGCGGATGTGGTGATTTATGCAGGTTCCTTGGTCAATCCCGAGCTGCTGCAATACACCAAAGGGGATTGCAAAATCTACAACAGCGCCGCCATGACCCTTGAAGAGGTGATCCAGGTTTTCGTGGAAGCCTATTCACCGGAGAAGACCCTGGTCAGGCTGCATACCGGAGATCCCAGCCTATACGGCGCCATCAAAGAGCAGATGGATCTGCTGGATGAGCATGGGATTCCTTACAGCGTGGTCCCCGGCGTCAGCTCCTTTTGCGGCGCCGCCGCGGTGCTCAACGCCGAGTTTACCCTCCCTGGGGTAAGCCAGACGGTCATCCTGTCCAGAATGGAAGGCCGGACTCCGGTGCCGGCCGAGGAGGACCTTGAAATGCTGGCTTCCCACAAAGCCTCAATGGCCTTGTTCCTGTCGTCCGCCATGCTGGAGCCCTTGAGCCAAAAACTGATCCGGGGAGGCTACGCGCCGGGTACGCCGGCGGCCATAGTGTACAAAGCCACCTGGCCCGACCAGAAAATCATCCGCACGACCCTCGAAGCGCTGCCTCAGAGCGCTGCTGAAAACCATATTACCAAGACCGCCCTGATTCTGGTGGGCGGCTTTCTTTCCAGCGATTATGAACGCTCGAAGCTCTATGATTCAAGCTTTAGCCATGAATTCAGGCAGGCGAAAACATCATGAAGATCACCATGGTCTCCTTCACCCGGAAGGGTGCTCTGTTAAGCCGGGAGCTTGCGGACGACCTGACCGAAGCCGGACATGCCGTTCGTGCCTATTCAAACTATGGAGGCTATGGGCTTCTTCCTTTGGAGAAGGGCCTGAAGGAATTTACAAGAGATGCGTTTTCAAGCAGTCAAGCCTTGGTTTTTATCGGTGCG
>CALMWJ010000324.1 GCA_937873525.1 uncultured Peptococcaceae bacterium
ATCCAGGACCGAGAAAAAGATCCTGATGGCCAGCGGCGCCAGCGCAGGTTTGGCAGCCGCCTTCAACGCCCCCTTGGCCGGTGCCATGTTTGCCTTGGAGGAGATTTTTAAATATTTCTCGCCAATCATCCTGCTATCCGTCATGGCGGCAGCCATCACGGCGGATTTCGTATCGAAAATGATTTTCGGTGTTTCGCCTGTCTTTCATTTTAATATTACCGGGAATATCCCTTTGAGCGCCTATTGGCTCCTTTTTCTGATGGGCATCGTTCTGGGAGCCGGCGGGGCTCTCTATAATTCCGTCTTGCTGGCCACCCAGCGCCTGTTTAAAAAAGCCCGCTGGCTCAGCGAGAAGCATCGGCTCATGGTCCCTTTCCTGCTGGCAGGTGTCTTAGGGCTGGTTTTTCCGGCCGTCCTCGGCGGCGGTCACGCAGTTATTGAAGCGCTTCGGCCGGACACGGGACTGCGGTTGCTGCTCCTTATCCTGGTCGTCAAATTTCTTTTCTCCATGATCAGCTTCGGTTCCGGCGCCCCCGGCGGCATCTTCTTCCCCTTGCTGATCCTGGGCGCAACCATCGGCGCGGTTTTCGGCACCCTGGCCACCCAATTTCTCGGCATCGATCCAGGTTTGTTTTATAACTTTATCATCCTGGCCATGGCCGGCTACTTTACCGCCATTGTGCGGGCGCCCATAACCGGCATCATTCTCCTGGTGGAGATGACCGGCTCCTTTACCCAGCTTCTGTCGCTGACCGTTGTGGCGATTGCAGCTTATGTCACGGCGGATCTCCTGCGAAGCGAGCCGATTTATGAATCCCTGCTTGAAAATATGATCGCTCAAAGCGGCGGCGCCGCAGCTGAAGCCGAAACCGTGAAGAAAGTGACCTTGGAAATGGTGGTCCATCACGGAGCCCCGGCGGAAAACAAACAGGTCAAGGACATCGACCTTCCGGCTTGCTGCCTTCTGATCGCCATCCAGCGGGGCAAACATGAGATCATCCCCCATGGCGATACGCAAATCCTTGCGGGGGATTATCTGCTGTTCCTCACCAACCTATGCGATGAAACCAAAGCACGGGAAGCCATCACCCGGCTGACCAGCGCGGAATAAAAGAAGCGCCTCCGGAATGCAGTTTAGAGCATTCAGAGGCGCTTTTCT
>CALMWJ010000325.1 GCA_937873525.1 uncultured Peptococcaceae bacterium
GAACTTCAAACCCTAAGGCCTCTGCAATGGGTTTAAGCGGAAGCATATCCTCCCCATCTTCGGCGCTTTGTCCGTCATAGCCGCTCTCCGTTTGGCATCCTGTGGTTTGTTCCCATCCCGGAAGCAGGACGATCTTATCTGCGATCATTTGCGCCGGCAAACTGAGGGTCATGATTTCGGACCAAACAAGGATCCGGTCACCCTTCTTTAAGCTTTCCGGCATGAGGATCTGCTTCGTCCTATAGGGCAGCAGCACCGTCTTTTCTGCAGCTGTCACAATATATTCATGGTTTGAATCCTCGATCACATAGTCCCCATTGGCTTTTTTCAGGATCTCGTCGATTTCCAGAAGCTTTGCGGACGCTTCCCCGTCCACATTGGTAAAAACAACATACGCTGCACATTGCGCCGGGATGCTGAAGGTGCTTGCCGGCGATGCGATCACGGATATCCTCACACCTGCCTCAAGTTCTGCCAGGCTTGCTGCGAAGCCTGTCTTAACATCGATGACGGCTGTTTGATCGCTTAGATTGAACTGCATATCCATATTGGAATTTTCCGAGACCGATACCCGGATGCCCGTTACTTTGGAGTCTTCTTGCAGCAGCTCCTGGACAACACCTGAAAACGAGATCGATCCCGGCATCGGCTGAACCGCGGAAACCGCCAGGGCCTCCGACCGGCTGGCCAAAGTCTCCCCATACATCGCCGGGGCTCCCGTCATCAAGGCCATCGCCATCATCGCGGCGGGCAGGATTTTCTTGAACCTTTTCATGTTTGATAACCTCCAAGTTGCATAATTTTTACCGATATGCATTTGGACGGCCAATCCATCGAAAAGGTTCCTGAAGCGATTTGCGCCAAGATTTCGGGCATGATCGGCAAAAACCCCTTATGCCTCAGCATAAGGGGTTCTCAATGATTATGGTCGGTCAGGCAGACGCTTCAATGAATTGGACAAGGGCTTCAATGATCGTCTCCGTATCAAAGCTGGAGGTGCAGACCGCCAGGTCATAGGTCGCGCAGCGGCCCCACTTTTTACTGGAATAGTAATCATGATAGTTTGCCCGGCTTTTGTCCACTTTATCGATCCGCTTCTCAGCCGTCGCCGCGTCGATTCCTTCATATTCCATAATGCGCTTGACCCGGTCGGGCCGATGGGCATGAAAAAAGATCGAGACCATATCCGGATCATTCTTCAGAACCTCCTCGCCGGCTCGCCCCACGATAATGCAAGACCCCGCAGCCGCAAGCTTCTTCATGGTTTTTGCCTGCAAATCAAACACCTTGTCGTTGAGCACATAGAACAACGCGTCATACGTATCCTTATAGGGATTGCGCAGACCTCTGGGGAATCCCATATCCAACCAGCCCGCCGGCTGTTCGTCCGCTTTGGATATGGCCTCTTCCGTCAGCCCGTATTCCACGGCCACCTGCTCCAAAAGGACTTTATCATAAACCTTGATTCCAAGCCGTTCTCCCAGTTTTTGGCTGATCAGCCGCGCCCCGCTGCCATATTCACGGCCGATGCATATGATCCTTCGATGATTCATGGAATGACCTCCTGATTTTTTTAATAATATACCGGATACCCTCTGTCTTCGGCTCCGTCTGAGGCTTTCCCCGCTCAAAGAGCCGTACCCCAAAGCAGCCATAGGAGCACATAGGCGGAAATGACCGCTGCCAACGTATAGGGAACGCTGATTTTCATGAAATCGCTATTCTTTACTTCATAGCCGCTCCTGCGCAGAATCCCGATCCCCATGATATTGGCTGATGCGCCAATTGGGGTCAAATTGCCGCCCAGCGTAGCCCCGGCCAAAAGGCCGAAATAAAGGACATAAGGTTCAATCCCCATGTGCGCCGCGATGCTGGTCACCACCGGAAGCATGGTGGCCACATAAGGGATGTTATCAATAAAGGCCGACAGCAAAACCGAAGCCCACAGGAGGATGCTGTACATCAGGAAAACGGAATGGCCGCCGATTTTCATAAAAAGTTCAGCAATGGCATCGATGACGCCGGCCTCCTTGATGCCGGCGATCACAACAAAAAGGGAAGCCAGCAGCAAGATTGTGAAATAATCCATTTCCATCAGGGCTCTTTTCAGGATGGCGGTTTTCTTTTGCCGTATGATCTCATAGACGATTCCCGCCGCCATCAAGAGCATGCAGATCACACCATTGGTCACGGCCGGCTTGTCCGGGATAAACGAAACCGCGATCAAGAGAACAATGGTTCCCAAGAGCAGAACGGTGGGAAAGTAGTCTTTGACGGTTGTGATCTCCTCAATCTCCACCTTCTGCGTATCATGGCGAAAATAAAACAGCAGCACTGCCGTTGCTGCCGCAAGGCCGATCTGAACGATCCAGAACATGCCGGGAAGGCCCTTCATCCAGAAGAAATCAAGGAAATCCATATTGGCATAACCACCCATCAGAATGGCAGTGGTATCCCCCACCAAGGTGGCAGCGCCTTCCAGATTCGACGCCACCGCGATGGCAATGACGCTGGGGACCGGCGAGATGTTCAGTTTTCGGGCAATGGTGACCGCCACGGGCGCCACCATCAGAACGGTGGCCACATTATCTACAAAGGCCGAAATCACACCGGAAAAAACCGACAGTGCAATGATGGTCCATTTGATATTCGGAGATTTTTGGATGATCAAATCCGCCAGCCGGGAGGGCATTTTGGATTCAATGAACAGGTTGACCACGCCCATGGTGCCCGAAATCATGAAGATCACATTCCAGTCAATGGCCGACAAAACGCTGCCTGGCGGCAGTATGCCAAGGATCACAAAAATAAGCGCGGCAAAAAACGCAACATAAGCACGGTATTTAGGCAAAGCAATCATAAGCACATAAGTCATGATGAACAGGGTCAGTGCTAAAGCCATGATTTGATTGTCCTCCTTCAAGGAATCGGCCCAGAGGATCGATCCCTTTCGATTGAATGAAAAGGCTATTCATAAATATTTGACTTAGAATGAAGGGGTCTGGGACGGCAACACCGCCTTTCAATCAGGAATTAAAGCATGATCTTTTTTATCCTTAACCCAGGTTAAGGATTCTTGTTTAATCTACATCATATATCGAAAGGGTCTGCGAATCCAGCACAATTTTCCTATTGGCTGATTCCTTAAAATTTTTCACACTAAAAAAGGACCGCGACCCCAAACCCGGATCACGGTCCAATGTATGCTTCGTATGA